>CANQHO010000056.1 GCA_947623815.1 uncultured Bacilli bacterium
TTTTATTTTCTGCATCCTTTACTTAGTCGCATTTAGTCTGACTTTTATGGGTTGCATTTACCTTGAAATTTTACCTTTTTTTACTAAATTTTCATTTTTTTCCTTAAATAATCAATTTTTAATAATTTTTTTCATACTCATCATAAATATTTCCTACTATTTCTTCAATCGCATCTTCTATAGTAACAATTCCTATAAAATCGTCATTTTTATAAATTATTCCAATACTTTCATTTTCTTCTTGCATATTTCTAAATACATCATCTATTTTTTCATAATATAAAAATTTCTTAACTGGTCTTATAATGTTTTTTAATTCTAATTTTTCTTTATCCTTATTTTGCATAATAAAATCTTTAACATTTAAAATACCAATTATATTGTTGATATCTTTTTTATATACTGGATATCTAGTATATTTACTTTGTTTTATTTTTAAAATATTATCTTTTAAATCATCATCTATATTTAATAAAACTACATCTTTTTTAGGAGTCATTACTTGACTTACTTCCCTATCGTTAAAATCAAACACATTTAAAATATATTCTTTTTCCTTTTCTTCAATAATTCCTTCATCATTACCTAAAAGAATCATCCTTTTTATATCTTCTTCAGTAATACTTTCTTCTTTATCTTTTATTTTAAATATTTTACAAATTATCTCTGTTGTTATAGTTAAAATTTTAACCAAAGGATAAAAAACTAACTGCATAATAACAACCAATCTTACAAATAAACTGGCCACTTTATAAGGATTATTGATGGCAATCTTTTTAGGAACTAATTCACCAAATACTAAAGTAAAATAGGAAAGAATAATTGTTATTAAAATTACCAAAATGCTTCTTAAAATATTTAAAGGTAATATAGATACATCAATCATTTTCAAAAAATAATCAGCAAAATAATCCGCCGCCAAAGCACTAGCTAAAAAACCAGCCAAAGTAATACATATTTGAATAGTCGATAAAAATTTAGATGGGTTTTCTAAAACTTTATTTATCATGATGGCTTTTTTATTTTGTTTTTTTACTTCTTGTTTTAAAAAAACTTTATCAAGCGATAAAAATGCTAGTTCACTAGCTGAAAAAATACCATTTATAACAATTAAAATCAATAATATAACAATACTAAATATCATTTAAATCATCTTCCTATAAATTACTACATTTATTTTAACACAATTTAAAGTATATTAAAACTCCACTTTTGCAAGTGAAGTTTATAAACATATGGTAGCGAGAGGGGGGATCGAACCCTCGACCTTTCGGGTATGAACCGAACGCTCTAGCCAGCTGAGCTACCTCGCCATAAAAGTAAGCAACTTAATTATAACAAAATTACTTAACTTTGACAATAGTTTTTTAAATTTTATGAATATAAAATTTCGCAATTCTAGCATTTTCAGCAAAATTATTGTTGTAAGTTATAACACTATCACAAAAAAATTGATACAGATATTTATAAATATAGTCTATTTTAGTATTCTTTGTACATTTGTAAAAATCATACCCTTTAATTAGACCTAAACTGTAAATATCACAACCAGGTAATGGTCTTACCATATTGTTTAATGCCAAAAATATTCCTTTAAAAAAACCACTTTTAAAATCGTTAAATTCGTTAAAATCAGTAGTTGTTAAAAACATCTTTTCTCCTAACTATATGGAACCTATTTTAGAAAATGGGAAAAGTCTTATTCTAGCTACTCCAACAATATCTTTTTTAGATATTAACCCAATCATTCTACTGTCGTATGATCTTTGACGATTATCACCAAGTACCAAATAATATCCATTAGGAATTTTATCATACTGTTGATAAGTTATACCTTCTAAAGTAAAATCATCCGTTGTTCCATGTTTAAAATTTTCTTTAACTTCTTGTCCATTCACATAAAGTTTGTTTTCTTTATATTTAATATTATCATTTGGTACCCCAATTACTCTTTTAATAATTCTTTCCTTACCATATTTAATAACAACCACATCAAACCGTTTATAACTTTTATCAAACTTATTTAAAATAAGTACTTCTTTATCCTTCAAAGTTGGATCCATCGAATCACCCGATACTGTTACTGGAGTTACAATAAAAGTTCTTATCAGTATGACCAGCAATATAATTACAACATAAGGAATTAGTTCTTTGATTATTTTCATATCATTAGAAAAAGGCGCTTAAGCAACCTTGTCTCTTCTTTCTTTAATTCTTGGGCGACTCTTTAACTTAGTTAAATAATTTAACTTAGCACGTCTAACTTTTCCTTTTCTTACTACTGTAATAGTTTCTATTTTTGGTGAATTAACTGGAATAGTTCTTTCTACTCCAATACCGGAAGATAGTTTTCTAACAGTAAATGTTTTACTTACTCCACTACCTTTAATAGCCTTAACTATTCCTTCAAAAGATTGAATTCTTTCTCGGTTTCCCTCTTTAATTTTTAAGTCAACTCGAACAGTATCACCAACTCTAAATTCTGGTAAATCAGTTCTTATTTGACTTTTAGTAATCTTATCTTTAATATTCATTTTGTCACTCTCCTTATCATCGGTAATCATTATTTTTGAGGTAAAATAAGCGGATTACATGAAGATTTTACCATAAAATACTTTATATGTAAAGGTTTTAACGAGATTTTCCTTTTTTTTCTTCTGGTTCATCATATGTAAATGATTGATATAAAAGTCGCATTTTTAACTCTTTTTCCAATTGCATCATCTGATTATAAAATTCTTCTAAAAAGGCTTCATCTAAATACTTTTGATATTTGTATTCCACAATCGATTCATATCTAGTTAAATCGTTTAAAGCCTCCCTGATACTATCGCCAGAAGCATCGTCATCATTTAATAAAAGCATAATATGTTCTAAATAATAATTAAGTTTTCGCGCTAACTTCTTTTTTAAAAGTTTTTCAATAAAAGACTGATTGAAAAAAACTACACTATCAACATTAGGACCATTGTATTTTTCCATATTTCGCGGTTTCATCTTCAGTCCTTTTTTGATATCGATATCTTGCTTACCTACTATTTTGCTTTCTCTTTTTAATGTATGTTTCATTTTCCATCATCTCTTTTCTAAAAGATCAGGTCTTCTATTTTTGGTTCTTTTGATCTGTTGCTCTAATCGCCAAGCATTTATTTTGGCATGATTACCACTAGTTAAAACTTCGGGTACAGAATGTCCTTCAAAAATTAACGGGTGGGTATAAACTGGATAATCAAGTAAATCTTGGGAGAATGAATCATTGGTATGGGATTCGGTTTTAATAACCCCATCAATCAGTCTTACCACACTATCAGTTATAACCATACTAGCGAGTTCCCCACCAGTTAAAACATAATCGCCAATACTGATTTCCTCATCGACAAAATATCTAATTCTTTCATCGAAACCTTCATAATGGCCACATACTAAAACTAAATGCTTTTCTAATTTTAGTTCCAAAGCCTTTTTTTGATTGTACGGTTGACCTTGTGGAGTCAGTAAAATAACTTTAGAGTCTTTGGTTTTAACACTGTCTATTGCTCTTTTTACTGGTTCCGGCATTAAAACCATGCCACTTCCTCCACCATAACCATAGTCATCTACTCTTTTATGTGGATCATTAGAGTAATCTCTAATATTGTGAACCTTGATTATAACTTTGCCCGTTTTTATAGCCCGACCAATAATTGAAGTTTCACAAAAAGTTTCAAACATTTCGGGAAAAAGAGTTAAAATATCAATTTTCATCTACTAAACCTCTTATTTCTTTTATCCATATTTTATTATCTTTAAGACTTACTTTTTCAATTAGATCATCAACTTTCGGAATAAGTATTTTTTTATCCGCATCTTTAACAACAAATAAGTCTTGATATTTTCCTTTTTGAATGGTATATACTTTGCCAATATAGCGATTAGTGTAAACATCTAAACCAATATAATCTTCATCAAACAGTTTATCGATTTTTAAAGAATTTCTTTTGATAAAAACATCCATTCCCTTATAGGCTTCTATATCTTCTATCTTATCTACCCCAACAAAAGTTAACATATCGTATATTTTATGTTTCCGATAAGAGGCAATTGTAAATTCTTTTTTATCTTTACCGATATAAACAGTAAATCCTTTTTGAAAAACGATATTTTTATAAGCAAAATTAGATATTACTCTAATTTCTCCTTTTAAACCATGGGTATTTACATATTTACCGACATATATATAGTCCATATTTTCACCTACTTATCTAGTTCATATAAAATAAGGCTAGTCGCAATAGCCACATTTAAACTTTCACAGTTTGGATTCATTGGTATATAAATATATTCATCACATAAATCTTTGGTTTCTTCTTTTATACCATTTCCTTCATTACCCATTATTATAGCAAATCTTTCTTTTTTTTCAACATCTTTTAAAGATTTTCCATGCGTAACTCTAGTTCCATATATATGGTATTGATTGTTTTTTAAAAAAGGGATAAATTCTTTAATATCTTTTCTGATGATATTTATGTGAAAAATCAAACCTTGGGTGGCTCTTATTACTTTAGGATTATATAAATCAACGGTATCCATACTTAATACAATGGTATCGATATTAAAAGCCACTGCACTTCTAATAATGGTTCCTAAATTACCAGGATCTTGTATGTTATCTAAAATAAGAATCTTATTTCCAATATTTTCCGCCGGTTTTAATTTATGACATACGGCCATGACCGGATATGGTGTAACTAAATCACTCATGAAAGATAATAAATCATTGGTCACATAGTTAGTTGGCACATTGAGTGGTAAGACAGTATTTTCTTCTATAAAAAGTTCTTTTATATAACCTTTTTTGTAAGCCTCTAACACTAAATGTTCACCTTCTACTAAAAACAAATCTTGTTGGTCGCGGTATTTTTTATTATTTAATTTGCGAACATTTTTAATTTTTTCATTGTCTTTTGAAGTATATAACATAGTCTCCTCCTTTATTTATTTTATCAAAACTAATTTAATAAAACAATAAAACGATAACTATTTTTTAAATAGGTATCGTCACATAAATTTTAGTGTATTTAGAATCACTAGTGGCTTTGATTTTTCCCCCATGAAGTTCTACTATTTCTTTAGAAATAGCTAAACCTAAACCACTACCCCCAGTTTTAGAATTTCTAGATAAGTCTAAACGATAAAATTGTTCAAACATTTTTTCTAATTGTTCTTTTTCTATTTTTTTACCTTGATTAGTAGTAATTATAGTAATTTTATTATCCTTTTTTAAAACATCGATAGTTATTAAATCACCTGTACTATAATTGATGGCATTTTTAATAATGTTATTAAAGACCCTAGCCATTTTATTAGAGTCAATTTGAACAATTATTTTAGATGGACCATGCAGTTTTATTTTTTTATTATTTTCTTTTAACAAGGGATAAAAATCATCTATTATTTGTTCTAACATCATATTTAAATTGACGGGACTTTTTTCTAAAATAATATTTTCCGTATTAAATCTAGTTATATCAAATAATTCGTTAATCAACTCTTCTAATTTATACGATTTATCTAAAACTATTTTAAGATACTTTTCCCGTTGTTTTTTAGGTAAATCAGAAGCTTCATTGAGAAGTGATAAATAACCTATTAAAGATGTTAGAGGGGTTTTTAAATCATGGGCTAAATAAACAATTAAATCATTTTTCTTTTTTTCATTTTCTTGGGCTAATTTTTCACTTTTTTCGATTTCTTTTTTTAAATGATTAAGTTTTTTTTCTAATTCTTCTAACTCTTCTGGTAGATAAACATAATCGATATTTTTATCTTTTATTTCTTCAATAGACTTTAAAACGTCATTAAATAATAAATGATTTTTTTTAATTAGTTTATATATGATATATATAATTCCTATTAGCCAAATGATATAAATAACCATATACATAAATATATCATCCTGAAATAAACTTTTTAAAATATAATATAAATTATTTGAATATTCAAATAGCCATTGAAAATCCATTTTTTGAAGCAAAAAAAACAATATAAATAATAGATAAGGGGTCAATAACGACCAAATTAAAATTTTAAATATATTAGTTAATATGTTTTTTTTAAATAAATCATTTTTCAATTTTATACCCCACTCCCCAAACGGTTATAATATATTTTGGCTTTTTACTTATATCATTCATTTTTTCTCTTAAATGCCGGATATGAACCATAATAGTATTGTTATCTTTTTCTAAATATTTAGTTTGCCATACATAACTAAATAAATCTTCCATTTTAACAACCTTTCCTCTATTTAAACATAAATACCAGATAATTTTAAATTCAATTGGCGTTAGTTCTATTTTTTCATTATTAAGATAAAATTCATGCGTATTTTGGTTTATCAAAATATTTCTAAAATCAATTACATTTTCATCAATTATATTTTGATTATATTTTTTATATCTTCTCAGTTGGGCTTTAACGCGCGCTAATAATTCTAAAGGCTCAAACGGTTTAGTTATATAATCATCAGCCCCGATAGTAAGACCACTTATTTTATCGATATCTTCTACTTTCGCAGTCACAAAAATTATGGGAAAATTGTATGTTTTCCGAATATTTTTACATAGGGAAAAGCCATCAATATCGGGCATCATGATATCTAAAATGGCTAAATCAATATGCATTTCTTTTAAATTTTCTAATACGTTTTTACTAGAATAATATTTATATACTTTATAATTTTCATTCTTCAAATATATTTCAATTAAATCGGCTATTTCTTTTTCATCATCAACTACTAATATATTCATAATTTCTCTCCCTTTTTTAGTATAACATTTTTAAATAGAAAAGCTCCATAAATTTTTTATTTGCGGTTTTAATCTTTCATAACTCCACAACTTTTCACTCCGTTCTTGACTGTTAGGATCATGAACTTTTATTAAACCATTTTCGATTTCAGTTAAAACGATAAAATGTCCTGTCAAAGTAAAATCACCTTTTCGCATACTACAAATAATAGGATTTCCCGCTTCTAAAGAGGAATAAATTAAAGATTTAGATAGCGTTAATTCTTTACTTTTTAAACCTAATTTTAAAGCCCCTTCACTCATTAAATACCAACTAGTTCCCTCTTCCAGGTAATAACCATTTTGCGAAGAAAATTCCGCTATTTTAAAAGGCGTCATTTTATTGTCCCCAGTTAATCCCGTATAAACCATCGATAAAGCGGTCGGTCCACAACCATTGATGGCCAAAATATTATCTTCATACTTGGCGTAACCCCATCTTTTATCGTATTGTAATAATAACGGGATTTTTCCTTTCGTTACTTTCCCAACATTGTCACTATAAATTTTATTTTTTTTATCCGGATATTCTAAAACAAAATCTAACATATCCATATTTCTAGATAACATCTCTAATAATTCTTCGGGATAAACCTTATAATTTTCCATTATTTTATTTATTCTTTCATCTTCTTTACTCATTTTTTTTAATTCTTTTAATAAGTCTTTTTTATAAGTAAAGTTGACTTCTTTTATCTTGGGTTGATAGTTACTAAAATAAGTAAAAGTATATTTTACTATCAAAAATGTTATGATAAGGATTAAAATAATTTTTAATTTCTTTTTCATTTTTAACCACCAAAATAATTATAACTGGTAATAAAAATTAAATCTTTAATTATTTCTTATTAAATTATTAAATTTTTCTTAAGAAAAAAAGAAGACTTTTAATCTTCTAATTTTAATTCATAACTGTAACTATTTCCTAAGTTAGTTATATTTATAGGGGTATTTT
>CANQHO010000057.1 GCA_947623815.1 uncultured Bacilli bacterium
AATCCTTCAATTGGACTAATACTATGCCAAAATAAAAGTAATAAAATAGTGGATTATACTTTAAAATTTATAAACAAACCAGTAGGTGTAAGCGAATATAAAATATTTGATAAATTATCAAGAGAAATACAAAATAAATTACCAAATTCAAATGATATAAGTAGTCATTTGGATATTTTGGAGTAAAAAATGAATTAAAAATAAAGGAAAAAGTGAAATTTTAAATAAAAAAGATTTGAAAAAATTTCACTCCCTGAAAGTAAGAGTATATCTCGTTGATGTAAGAAAGTCAAACCATGTCGAAATGTTATTTATAAAAAATATTTAATTAAAATATGATAACAGTGAATTATGAAAGTTGAAAGACTGTTAATAAAAAATGGTTGACACTCATATAAAGTAGTGGTAGAATATTAACAGATTAAGGAGGTGCTTTATGGCCGTAAAATTAAGACTAAAAAGAATGGGTGCTAAGAAAAAACCATTTTACCGCGTAGTAGTTGCTGATTCACGTAGTCCACGTGATGGAAAAGCCATTGATGAAATTGGATATTATGATCCAATGAAGGAACCAGCCGTAGTAAAAATTGATGAAGAAAAAGCTATCGATTGGATGAAAAAAGGTGCTCAACCAACAGATACAGTACGTTCTTTATTTAAAAATCAAGGTATTATGAAAAAATATCATGAAGAAAAAATGACTAAAAAAGGAGCGTAATTATGGATATAGTAGAATTTGTAACTTTTTTAATTCAAAATATGGTAACAGATAAAGATGCTGTTAGAGTTCAAAAATATGATGATGAAGACTTTATCACTATCGAAGTATTAGTCGATAAAGAAGATATGGGAAAAATAATTGGAAAAAATGGAAATACTGCTAATGCCATTAGAACTTTAATTCAAACTGTATCATACGTTCATCAAATGAAAAAAGTAAAAATTAACTTTGATTCATTTTAAAATACCTTTGGGTATTTTTTCGTTTTATTACTAAAAACGTGATAATTCTTAAATATTTATGATATAATGAATTAGAAACAAATACTTAAAAATAGAAAGGACAAAATATGAAAGTTGTAATAAGTGCTGGTGGAACAGGTGGACATATATATCCTGCTTTAGCCATATTAGATAAAATAAAAGAAAAATATCCCGAAAGTGAATTTCTCTATATAGGAACTCATAATAGAATGGAAAAAGATATTGTACCTAAAAAAGGAATACCTTTTGAAAGTATTGAAATATACGGTATCCAAAAAAAACATATATTAAGAAACTTTAAAACATTGACTTGTTTTATCAAAAGTCAAAAAAAAATAAAAAAACTTTTAAAAGAATTCAATCCGGATATTGTAATAGGAGTTGGGGGATATGTAACTGGTCCAGTTATTAAAGTAGCCCATAGTTTAGGGTATAAAACCATTATACATGAACAAAACTCTATAGCGGGGAAAGCCAATATTTATCTAGGCAAATTTGCGGATAAAATATGTGTATCATTTGAGTCTAGTAAAAAATATTTCGATGAAAAAAAAGTTGTCTTTACAGGTAATCCCGTTAGTGAAGTAGCCATTAAAGCTAAACCTTTAGATAAAACTACATTAGGATTTGACAAAAATAAAAAATTAGTTGTTTTCGTTATGGGATCGTTAGGTTCTAATCGCGTTAATGATAGTTTATTAGAAATATTTAAAAACTTACAACCTAAAGACTATGAAATATTATGGATAACAGGTAATAATTATTATGAAGAAGTAAACAAACATAAATTTTCTAAAAGTATAAAAGTTTTACCTTATTTAGATGATATGGTAAGATTGTTAAAAAATACAGATCTTTTAGTAACTAGGGCTGGGGCTTCGACTTTAAGTGAAATAATAAGTTTAAAAATACCATCTATTTTAGTACCCAGTCCATATGTAGCCAATAATCATCAATATAAAAATGCTTTAGACTTAATATCTAAAGAAGCCGCTTTACTAGTAGAAGAAAAAAACTTAAACGAAGAAAACTTAATACCTTTAATCGAAAATACCTTAAAAGATACAACTAAGCAAGAAAAGATGAAAGAACAATTAAAAACTTTTCAAGTTCCAAATAGTAGTGAAGCTATATTGAAAGTTATACAAGAGGTAATAAAATGAAAGAACAATTAGAAAAATGGGGAGAAGTAATAAAAGATGCTCCCTTAGATAAATATACATCATATCGTTTACAAGGAACAGCAGATTACTTGATAAAACCTAAAGGAATAGGAAGTTTATTATCATTACTAAAATATATTAAAGATAATAATATTAAATATCAAATAATTGGGGGCGGTAGCAATCTAATCATAACCAAACATTACGACGGTATTTTAATAAGTATGGATAACTTTAAAGACTTAGAAATAGATGAAAACTATATCATAGTTGGAGCCGGTTATTCCCTTATTGCTTTGGCTTTAAAAATGTCCAAATTGGGGTATACTGGGTTAGAATTTGCTACCGGAATACCAGGCACAGTAGGAGGAGCAATTCACAATAACTCTGGTGCTTACAATAGTGATATGAGTCAAATAGTTAAATCAATTTTAGTAATAACACCAGATTTAGAAATAAAAAGAATGTACAATCGTGACTTAGATTTTCATTATAGAAGTTCATACTTAAAAGATCAAAAAGGATATATATGTTTAGAAGCCTCTTTGGCCTTAAAAGAAGGTTATGTCGATATAATCGAAGAAATAATTGAAAACAGAAAAAAAAGAAGACAAGATAGTCAACCCTTAAACTTTCCATCAGCGGGAAGTGTATTTAGAAATCCAGAAGGCAAATCAGCGTGGAAGTTAATCGAAGATGCTGGATTAAAAGGGAAAAAAATTGGTGGGGCTAAAATAAGTGAAAAACACGCTAACTTCATCATCAATGATGGAAATGCCACCGGTGAAGATGTAATGAAACTAATCGAAGAAGTAAAAAAACAAGTAAAAGAAAAATATGAGGTAGATTTAATACTAGAACAAGAAATAATAAAGTAGGGATTAGATGAAATCAAAAAGAAAAAAAAATAAGGGGAATAGAAAAGTAGTAGTTAAAAAAAAGATACGCTTTGGTCGGGTTTTTTTAGCATTTTTCATATTTTTTATTATAATAATAATTGGTTCATATATATATTTAAAACCATTATCTAATATAATAATAGAAAACAATCAATATCTAACTGATCAAGAAATAATTGATATGTTAGATTTATCTAATCATTCCTCTTATTTAGAAACTACTACTAAAAACTTAAATAAAAAAATAAAAAAAGATACTTTATTAAAAAAAGTAACTGTTAACCATCATTTATTTGGTGAAGTAGTAATAAAAGTAGAAGAAAAGATACCAATTTACTATGATCAAGAACAAAAAAAGACCGTTTTAAGTACGAAAGAAAAAGTCGATAAATATTATCAAGTACCGCTTTTAAGAAACTATGTACCAGATACAATAAGTGATAAAATGGTTGAAGTTTTATCTAAAATAAACAAAGAAATAAAAGAAAAAATATCGGAAATAGAATATGATCCTAACGATGTTGATGAAGAAAGATTTTTACTTATTATGGCCGATAATAACAAAGTATATGTTACTTTAGAAAAGTTTTTAAAAATAAATTATTACAACGATATTATGGAAAGAGTTTTAGTAAAATATCAAAATAAAAAGGGAACTTTATATTTAGATGAAGGAGAATATTTTGTTTTAGAAAAGAGTTAAAAACGATAAATTAACCAAATTACCAAAAATAGGAGAAAAAAATTGCTCCTTTTTCTTTTATTTTGGAAGAAGTTATAGTATAATGATAATTAGAATATGGAGATGATTTGGTGAGGCGAATTTATACTAGTATAGACTTAGGATCAGATGCTATAAAAATTGTCGTATGCGAATTATTTCATAATAAGTTAAATTTATTGGCTGCTAGTACCGTAAAAACTAATGGAATATCGAAAGGAATTATTACTGATAAAGAAGACGTTATGCAGTCCATAAAAAAAGGCATAAATGAAATAGAAGCAATGTTGGGCCTTAGAATAAAAAAAGTTATTGCCATGTTGCCAAGTTATGACATCGATTATCAAGTCGGACAAGCTTCAAGACATATTGATGAAGTAGTTACCGGAAACGATGTTGAAAGTATTTTAAATGCTAGTATAGATGGTAAAATAAGTTCGGATAAAGAATTAGTTACAATCGTTCCAGTCGATTTTACTATCGATGCGAAAAAAGTAGTCAAAGATCCCAAATATCAAGAGGCATCTTTATTAAAAACTAGAACTATTGTTGTATCAGCCCCAAAAGCCAATGTCTATAATCTTATTCAATTATTAGAAGAATTAGATTTAGAAGTTGTCGATATATCACTGACAACAATTGGGGATTATTATTCTTTCAAAAATAAAGATAACTCGCTATCGACAACCGCCGTCGTCAACATAGGATATGAAACAGTTAATATATCTTTATATAATAAAGGGTTAATATATAAAAGTAGTATTTTAAATATTGGAAGCAGAAATATCGATAATGATATTGCTTATATGTATAAAATTTCATTAGAAGAAGCAAGTAAAATAAAAGAAAAATTTGCTTTTGCTAGTAAGGATAGTGCCAGTCAATCAGATTTTATAGAATGTACAACTATAGAAGGAAAACAAATTAAAATAAATCAATTTGAACTATCCCAAATAGTAATGTCGAGATTAGAAGAAATTTTAGAAATTTCAAGAAAAGAGTTAAATACTTTGACAAAGACCCAAGTTAATTATATAATAATAACTGGTGGTACTAGTAATATGCGGGGCTTCAATAAAGTAAGTGAAACTATTATGGGTAGAACTGCAATTACTGGTAAAATAAAGATATTAGGGGTAAGAAATAACAAATATTCATCAGCAATAGGTAATATTGTTTATTTTATTAACAAATTGAAGATAAAAGGTTTAGATTATACAATGGTTAAAGAAGATGATACTTTATCTTTTTCTAACCAGCGAGGTCTTTTAAATATGTCGAGTGATTCGATGCTAGGGAAAGTTTTTGGTTACTTTTTTGGGGACTAAGGAGGTTTTAAAAAATGAATATGTTTGGATTAGAAGTAGATCAATTAGCGAAAATAAAAGTTGTTGGTGTTGGTGGTGCCGGTAATAATGCTGTCAACCGCATGATTGAAGCAGGAATACAAGGTGTCGATTTTATTGTTGTCAATACTGACTTGCAAGTTTTAAATAATTCTAAAGCCGAAAATAAAATCCAAATTGGAATAGAATTAACTAATGGACTTGGGGCGGGAGCAAACCCGGAAGTAGGAAGGGAAGCCGCTTTAGAAAACAAAGCGGAATTAGTTTCCGCCATCGAAGGTGCTGATATGGTTTTCATTACTTGTGGAATGGGTGGTGGAACTGGTACTGGGGCGGCTCCAATTATTGCGGATATTGCTCAAGAACTTGGTGCTTTGACAGTAGGAATTATTACTAAACCATTTTCTTTTGAAGGAAGAAAAAGAATGGATCAGGCTTTAGCCGGTTTAGCGGAATTAAAAAAACATGTGGATACTTTAATTGTTATACCTAACGATCGTTTAAGAGGTATTATTGATAAAACAACACCACTTTTGGATTCATTTAAAGAGGTTGACAATGTTTTAAGAAGAGGTGTGCAATCAATTTCTGATTTGATTGCGGTAGCCGGTTTAATTAACCTAGATTTTGCGGATGTTAAAGCAGTTATGAAAAGTAGAGGAAATGCTTTAATTGGTATTGGTATGGGTACTGGAGAAAATAGAGCCGTTGAAGCAGCTAAACAAGCCGTAACTAGTCCTTTACTAGAAGCAAGTATTTCTGGAGCGACGGATGCTATTATCAATGTTACTGGTGGTTCTAATTTGACTTTGTTTGAAGTTGATGAAGCAGTTGAAGCAATTAGAAGTGCGGCTAATACTGATATAAATACTATATTTGGGGCAGTTATCAATGAAAATTTAGATGATGAAATAATTGTTACCGTAATAGCGACTGGATTTGATGAGGATAAAGAAAGGGAAACATTTAATTATAGTAATCAAACAGAAGAAGAAGATGACGATGATGATGACATTCCAGCATTCTTAAGAAAAAGAGTATTTTAGAGGATGAACAATCCTTTTTTCTTTTGTAAAGTAATGGTAAAGAGAAGAAAAATTTATTGTTATTTTGCTAAATAAATGATATACTAAAGAAGTCTTAGGAGTTGATTTATATGTTGATTTTAGCTAAGGCTATGTTGGCAATGATGATTGGCTTTGTTTTGGCTATTATAACCGGTTTAATTTTAATACCGTTATTTAAAAAAAATAATACCAGACAAAGTTTAAGTACTTATTTAAAACAAAAGCATAAGAAAAAAGAAGGAACCCCTACGATGGGTGGATTTATTTTTATAATTCCAACTGTACTTACAGTTATAATTCTTCTTTTGTTTAATAAAATAGAATATTCGACGAATTTAACAATTATTTTGTTTGTATTTTTAAGTTATGCCCTGATTGGTTTTGTCGACGATTATTTAATTGTAAAAAAACATAATAATAAAGGCTTAACGGCTATGCAGAAGTTTGTTGCTCAGTTAGTTATTGCTTTAGTATTTTTTTACCTTTTCTTAAAAAGTGGTCATAATCCAGAATTATATATTCATACTTTAAATTTAAAGATAGAAATGAAATGGGTATATGGTTTATTTTTACTATTTATTTTAGTAGCGTCTTCGAATGCAGTTAATATAACTGATGGATTAGATGGCTTGGCTGGAGGTCTTTCTCTAATTGCTTTTTTAGCGTTAGGTTTAATTAGTTGGAACTCGACTTGGGCTATAGGTTATGAATCAATTGCGGTCTTTTGTTTTATTTTAGTTGGTTCGATATTGGGATTTTTATTTTTTAATACTTATCCGGCTAAAATATTTATGGGGGATACCGGTTCCTTATCATTAGGGGCTACAATGGCAAGTATAGCCATATTAACTAACCATGAGGTAACATTTATTATAATTGCGGGAGTATTTATTTTTGAAACTTTAACTTGTATTATTCAAATACTTTCTGTTGTATATACTAATCATAAAGTATTTTTAATGGCTCCTATTCATCATCATTTTGAAAAACTTGGTTGGGCTGAAAGAGATATTGTTAAAACATTTTGGGTAGTTGGTTTAATACTAGCGATGGCTGGAGTTATATTTGCTGTTTGGATTTAAGGACGATAATTTTAAGTTATCGTTTTTTTGTATTATAGGAAAGTGCTTTGTAAATTAGAAAATAAAAACATATTAAAATAAATTTAAAATTTTGATTAAAATATGTTGACACGGTAAACATATGTATGCTATAGTGGATTCGATGGGTGGTGATGGCTTTGCTTATAAATAGAGCATATAAATTTAGATTGTATCCTAATAGTAAACAAAAAGAAATAATCAATAAAACTTTTGGTTGTACTAGATTAACTTATAATTATTATTTAAATAAAAGAATTGAAACCTATGAAAATAATCATAAATATCTTAGTGTCTATGACACTACCAAAGATTTAAAAAATCTTCAAAAAGAGTTTCCGTTTATAAAAGAAATAGATAGTATGGCTTTAAGAACCACTTTATTTAATCAAGATAATGCCTTTCAAAAATTTTTTAAAGAA
>CANQHO010000058.1 GCA_947623815.1 uncultured Bacilli bacterium
GAAGTAATAGCACATGTTATTATAGTCAAAATACTGGAACAATGTGTGGACAAGATAATGAACTAATAGACATAGGAAGTTACTATTGGCTGGCGTCTGCCTATAACACTTACATCTTGTATTATTGGCGTCCGGACAACCGGTATGTGAGCAACAGCAGCTACTATTCGTATGGAGTGCGCCCAGTCGTAGTTCTAAAATCTGGAGTCAAATTCGCCGCCGATGGAAAAGACGGAAAGAGGGAATCAACTGCATTCAACTTAGTCGCAGCGTAAAACAATCAACCCCAAGCCGGGCAGACCGAAAGAGCCCAGCCCCAAAACGCCAGAAAGAAAAGGTTTTGCTAGTAAAAAACCAAGCGTTTTGGCTGCAAAAATTCACATATTGTGAAATGCCTTTATTTACTATAAAAATACCATATAATAAACAATATATAATTTATATAAAATAAGTATAAAACTCACAAAAAACTTTGGATTCTAGTATAAATAATAAAAAAATAGTATGTAAATAAAAATCTTTCCATAGTAAAAAAAATGGAAAGATTTTATTATGAAAACCATCATAATTGATTTACTATTTAACAGTCATTTGGTATAATATTTTATAGTAGAAAGAATAGGTTTAAATATGAAATATTACAATATGTCTATTGAAGAAGTTTTAAAAAAATTAAAAACAGATAACAATGGTTTAAACTCTTTAGAAGTAAATAAAAGATTAAAACAAGATGGTAAAAATGAACTAGTTGAAAAGAAAAAAGAATCCAAAATCAGTAAATTTTTAGCCGAATTTAAAGATTTAATGATTGTCATTTTAATAATATCAGCTATTATTTCTTTTGCCATGTCTTGGGTAAATAAAGAACCTTTTACCGATAGTATTATTATTCTTTTAATCGTTATAATAAATGCTATATTGGGTTTTATCCAAGAAAGTAAAGCCGATAAAGCCATTGAATCTTTAAAACACTTACAAGTTACTAAAGTCAAAGTAAAAAGAGATAACAAAATATATGTAGTTGATAGTGAATATATTGTAAAAGGTGATATTTTACTTTTAGAAGCCGGTGATAGAATACCGGCGGATGCTAGAATAATAAAAGAAGTATCCCTTAAAGTTGATGAATCATCATTAACTGGGGAAGCCGTCGCCATTTTTAAAACAACTGATAAATTAGAAGAACAAACACCATTATCCGAAAGAAGCAATATGATATTTTGTGGAACCCATATTGTTTATGGAAAATGTGAAGCCGTGGTTTGTGAAATAGGAATGAATACCGAATTTGGGAAAATTGCCGAAAGTTTAAACGAAGAAAAAAAAGAAGTAACACCGCTAGAACACCAAATTGACGATATAAGTAGATCATTATCCATGGTGGTTATGGGAATTATAGCCCTTATATTTATGATTGGTTTATTTAAAAATATGGAAATAATGCAAATTTTTATGCTTTCTATATCATTAGCAGTAGCCGCTATACCCGAGGGATTACCCGCTGTTATTACTATCACATTATCCTTAGGAATGAGTGAACTAGCCAAAAGAAAAGCCATCGTAAGAAAATTATCCAGTGTCGAAACTTTAGGCTGTACCGAAGTTATTTGTTCTGATAAAACCGGAACCATTACCCAAAATAAAATGACCGTTTTATCTATTTATTATGATAAAAAAATACAACCTATTAGTACCATAGATAGTAATATTTTATTTGAAGCCATGGCTTTAAATAATGATACGGAAAAAACTAATAATAAATATATTGGGGAACCAACCGAAAATGCTTTATATGAATGCGCTGAAAAATATATTGATATTTATAAATTGCGAAAAAATAATATACGAGTTGATGAATTACCTTTTGATTCAGATAGAAAAATGATGTCGACAATAAATAAAGGAAAAACCGGATATCAAGTTTATACTAAAGGAAGTTTTGATTCTATTATTAAACATTGTACTTATATTTATGAAAATGATAAAGTAATTAAATTAACTGCCAAAAGAAAAAAAGAATTAAAACAAATTGAAAATGAACAAGCCAATAATTCCTATCGAATTTTAGCTTATGCTTATAAAAATATCGATAGTGATTATGTTGTTAGTGAAAAACTAGAAAATGATTTGATTTTTATTGGTTTGGCCCTTATGATGGATCCACCAAGAGATGATGTGAAATTAGCCATTAAAAATTGTCAAAAAGCCCATATAAAACCAGTTATGATTACAGGAGACAGTTTAGGGATTGCTAAAGCGATTGCTAAAGATATTGGCATTTTAAAAAATGATGATGAAGCTATTACGGGAGAAGATATCGATAATATGAGTGCGGCTGAATTAAAAAAGAATGTCAAAAATTACTCAGTATATGCTAGAGTTAGTCCCGTTAATAAATTAGCCATTGTCAAAGCCTGGCAACAAAATGGTAAAGTTGTAGCCATGACCGGAGATGGAGTCAATGATGCTCCAGCTTTGAAACAAGCTGATATTGGGGTTGGTATGGGTATTACTGGTACCGAAGTATCTAAAGGAGTATCAGATATTGTTTTAGCCGATGATAGTTTTTCTACCATTGTCAAAGCTGTTGAAGAGGGAAGAAGAATATTTGATAACATTAGAAATGTTTTGATATATTTACTTACTGGTAATATTGCTGAAGTATTTGTCGTATTTATAGGAATGTTGTTTGGCATTGAGATTTTTTTACCAATTCAACTTTTATATATAAATTTAATAACTGATGGAATTCCGGCAATTGCTTTAGCATTTGAACCAGCTGATAAGGATGTTATGAATCGAAATGTTCGAAAAAAGAATAAAAACTTTTTTACCCCTTTTTTGATTTCCAAAACAATTACTTCTGCCATTTTAAAAACCATCGCCATCCTTTGGATTTTTGTGATGGGATATTTATTATTTTCTTTAGAAGTAGCCGCAACTATGGCTTTCCTTACTTTGGTTTTATCGGAAATGATTTTTGCTTTTAGTTGCCGTAATCTAAAAAGAAATGTTATCGATAAAGATATTTTTAAAAATAGTTATTTGAATAAATGTATGTTGTTTTTAAGTTTTATTCAATTGTTGGTTTTTATAACCCCCATTAAAAATATCTTCAATTTAACAAGTTTAAATTTATTACAAATTAGTTATTGTTTTATTGTAACCGCCTTGCTTTTCGTTTTTGATGAACTTTCTAAAAGTAGAATAAGTAAAAAATTTAAAGATTAGTTTTAAAGAACTGACTTATAATGTCAGTTTTGTCTTACAATAATAAGAGGTGAGATAATTTTTTAATTGATTCAATAAATCTGTTTTATATAAAAAGCTTATGGTAAAATAATATATATGGGAGGTTTAAAAGTGTTAAAGATATATGAATTAAATCTTAATAATATTGAATGTTGGAAGAAAAAAACAAATACAGCATCATCTAAAACAGTTTTTGTCAAAGATAAAATTGATTCTTTTACTTTATTTTTAGATAAAATGGGTAATCCCAAATCGATGCCTAAAAATGATGGAAGTTATTTTATTGATTTAATTACAGGAAGAGTTATAAGTCTTTTAGAAGAAGAAAATTTTTGGGTAATAGAACCTAGTGGTATTAAAGTTGAAAAGTCCAGTTTAAAAAAAGGTAATAAAACCCTTGATAAAGCCGCTAAGGTTTTAAATCAAAGTTATGATCAATATGCATCTATTTCAGAGGATGTTGAATTTAATACTTATTTTTGTAACCGTGTTGCATTAAGAGAATCAATTGAAGAAATACCTTTAGAATTAGTTAATCAAGAAATTGTAAATGTTAGAAAAGGCTATGAAGAAGCGCAAGATTATGTAAAAAGATTTTATGAATCAAAATTTTCTCCATATGATTTTATGTGTCTATTTACCGCAATTAATGCTTCCCAAAAAAATTTTGCTTTTAATAGAGATAGTTTAATAAAATTTATAAGAAGTTGTAAAAGTAACAAGCAATTTAGTAGAGTTTTAAATGATATTCATCTTAAAAATAATGGCCTTTTTGATTATTCAAATGATTTAGATGAAGCAATACAAAAATTGAAAATGGCTGGTATTTTATATACCGTTTCACCTGAAACAGACGAATCAATATGTATTTTTGAAAATACTCCAATGGCCAAATTAATTAAAGATAGACTTGATTATTTTGATGAAATGGTAAGTTTTATAGGAGAATATAAAGAATATGTTTCAGATATGATTTGTTCTAATCATAAACAATTTAATAAGAAAATATAAATATGAAAAAAAGAATGTGAACTTTCCCACATTCTTTTTTTATCGTAGAATATTCTATTACCCGATATTAAATAGTCATATATTGAACAAGACTTTCAATCGATTTTTTCTTCATATCATAAGTTGGATGAACATATAATTTTAAAGTTATTTCAATAGAGGAATGCCCTAAAATTTCACTTAATGTTTTAATATCCATTTTTGATTCAATAGGACGCGTAGCAAATGTATGTCTTAAAGTATGAAATTTATTATTTTTTATATTACATTTTTTAAGTATTCTATTATAAAAGGATTCTAAATATCTGGGATCATATAATTTTTCACTATTCGATAATAAATAATAATTATCATTTTGTTTAAATTTACTTAACAATTCAATAATAAAATTTGGTATGGGTATTATTCTTTTAGATGTTGCACTTTTAGGGGTACTTTCTATTAAAATAGTTTTAGTAGTATTATTTTGATTTTTAACTCTTATAATCGTTCTTTTTATAATAAGAGATTTATTACTAAAATCAATATCTTCCCATTTTAATCCACTTGCTTCACCAACCCGAATACCAGTATATAAACAAAGTAACAAACAGATTTTACGAATATTTGTCTTTTCTTTTAAAACAACTTCTAAAATATTTTGTTCTTCTTTAGATAAAATAAATATTGTTTTATTTTCTACTTTTAACTTAATATCTGTTAAATCTATGTAATAACAATATTTATTTTTATAAGCATAGTTGACAGCCGATTTAATTATACATAACAATGTTTTTTGACTTGATATTGATAAATCATTATTTTGTAATTTTTGAAAAAACAATATAAGGTCATTTTTGACTAGTTTTTGAATAGGAATATCTGATAAATATTCATTGGAAATATAATTTTTAATTAACATTTCGTATTTTTGATAAGATTGGATTTTAATGTCTTGTTTGGATTTTAACCATATATTCAATATATTTATAAATTTATATCGTTTTCTACTAATAATTTTTTTCATTTCATCACCTCCAAAGCATATATTTTACGATTTTTTCTATTCATATAGATAAAATTTAAATTTTATGATACAATTACCTTGGAAAGAAAATTATCGGGTAATAGAATATTCTACGATAATTTACTGGAAAGGAGTGGAGTTTTTAAGTAATATTTAGTTAGAACTGAAAGCATATTGAAAAAGATAGTAAGGAGTGGAAAATTATGGCTTTGGTAAAATGTCCTGAGTGTGGAAAAAAAGTAAGTGAAAATGCAGAAAGTTGTCCAAATTGTGGTGAGCCAATTAAAAAAAAGCAAGCTAAAGATGAATATATGAAAGATTACTTTTTATTGATAAAAAATAAAAAGAAATTAATTATATTGATTTTTATTATATTGTTATTATTAGTTGGATGTTTCACAATAAGAAAAATCTCACTGAATAAAAAATCAAATGATAACTCTGATAATATAGAAAATAGTGATAATTATAAAACAAAGATAGCAGAAACTGCGGAAACATTAGATTGGAGTAAAGTTCATGATGAAGTAATGGAAAATGGGGCTAAAGCAAGTGACTATGAAGGTAAGTGGTATAAGTTTACTGGCACAGTTACTAATATAGAAGAATATGCGTGTGATATGTTTTTGTTAGAGGAATCTGACCTTGGATTTCCAGTAAATCCTATAAGTGTTTATCTTCCAAAAGAAGATTTAAAAAAACTTAAAGATATGCAAACTTTAACTGTTGTTGGAAAATTAACAAGTATATCTGACTTTCCCACTTTAGAAGAAGCATTTATTCTTAGTTAAGGAAAGTTTAAAATTAAAATAAATAAGTGAAAAAATAGACAGCGTTGATATATATAGAGGAGTGAAGCACATTGTTCAAAAATAAAGAAGAAATTCAAAAATTGGTTAATACATTTTGTGAAAAAAATAATATTGACAGTCAAATGTTTGAAGTAAGTACCATATCTGAGGCAACTGGTGGAAAAAGTAAAAGATTGTACAATAACACACCGGTTGTCAATAAAAAGTGTAGATTTATAATTAAGTATTTTCGTAAGCATGAATTAATTATAATTTGGACATATAAAAGTAATAGTGGTATGAGTTATAGCTTAACAACAATTAAAGATAAATTATCTAAAGGAATTAGAGTTGGTGATAAGGGAACAGAACAACATAATAAAAATCAAGAATTGGTATTTTTTGATATAAGTCAACAATTAGAACAACTATTGTATCTAGTTGTTAATAAACTTTAAAGTTGTAGATATAAATGTATAATATAGAAAGTGAGTAAATTATGAAAAAGAAAATATTATTAACAATACTATGTGGAGTATGTTTGATAGGGCTTACTGGTTGTGGCATGTCTAAAGAAGAAATGATTAAAGAATCAAAATCTTTAAATGGAAAACAATTATATAAAGATTTAACATCAAATTTCAAATCTGCTAAAGAAAAATATGAAGGAAATATTTATAAAATTAGTGCTGGAGTAATTAGTGTTGAAGAAAAATTTGCCAAAATTGAACTTAGCGATATTGATTTTGACAAAGATTATTTAGAAGTGCATTTTAACAGTGATGATTTAAATAAACTTAAGAAAGGGCAAAAAATAACATTTGTTGGAAAAATATCAAATATAACTAATAGTAACAATAATTTTAATGTAAAAATTAAAAAAGCATATTATATTGATGACATTATTGAAATAACTGGACAAGTGAACTATCATAAAGCGGACTCGTTAATGATAGATTATTGTTATTTGGATGTTTATTTTGATGATAAAGAAAAAACTAAATATGATCTTGGAAATTTCACTAAATATATTTCAACTAACTTCGCAGAGATTTCAGGTAAAAAAATAAAAAATGGTGATACTATTACTATTAAAGCAAAGGTTGAGGAAAAAGACAACAATACTGCTTATGATGATATATGGACTGTAACCGAAATAAAAGACATTAAAGCTACTACTTCAGTTACTGATGATGACATAGAAAATGATAAAAATAGACAAGATGTTAAAGAATATTATGATACACTAAGAGAAGCAGCTAAAAATATGAGATAAAAAAATTTATTTATGTTATAGATATAAATAAAGCAAAAATAAAACTAATAAATTCAAGACTAATTTTGTTAATTTATTACTACACCACGATATTGAACTGATAATATCAGTGGCAAAGGTGATAGTCCCTTTTTGATATCCCATATAAGCAACATAACTACAAATAAGTAGCAATGTATTTAATTAAAAAGTCAAGTGCAACTTTTAGAATAATCTATAATAACAATTTATCTTTTCTTGTAATTTATAAATTTTATTAATTATATTTTTATCATTAAATTCTTCAAGTAAAGC
>CANQHO010000059.1 GCA_947623815.1 uncultured Bacilli bacterium
TTATACTCATTTAACAAACAATGAATATGATAATTGGATGAATAAAATAAATAAAATTGCCTGAAACAAGACCAAAACAAGACCAAAATAAATCAGGCCATAAAAAAACCCTTTTATTTAAAGGGTTAACATTCAATCTGGTGGAGATGAGGAGAGTTGAACTCCTGTCCGAAAATAACTAGTATATAAACCTCTACAAGTTTAGTCTTTTTATAAATTTCCAAAGTAATAAGGAAAAAGACAACCATTTACTTTGTAAGCTTATAAAATTCTTTCTTAACCCTAAGCAAATTAAGAATATATTCTATCTAAAGTGAACCTTCTATATTCCCGATAGACAAAGAACAAAGAAAGTGCATGCCTTTATACTTAGGCTAATGCAAGGCTACCAAAACTTTTAGTATTGAATAGACTTGCAACTGCGTTTTTAATTTTGTTTCCGTTTATATTTAATTTGTATTTTACGTGTACCCACGACTTGCCATTTATATCTGTTTATTCCCGTCGAAACCATAACATCCCCGTGTACACGTATTTTATCAAAAATTTGTTTGGGTGTCAATAACTTTAAAATAATTTACTTCTATCTTGTAACATTACTTAAAGGCTTTTTTTGATAACCTAATACTTCTTCACTTTCATAATTTAATTGATTATCAATTCCCTTTAAAAAATTTTTATAATCGTTGGCTGTATATTTTGTTTCATAAGAAAAGTCATTGCTTTTTTCATAAAACAACCCATTACGGTACGATATCGCAAAACCATCCAAATAATCTTTTAAATTAGAATCATTAAGTTCAATCCACCCCTTTTTTAAAAGAGTATCCGCTAGTTTTTGCCTATTTTCCTTCATCTTCATAAAAACTCCTGGTTTACATCCGCCCAGTTCAACTATTCCAATTCTATCTAAAATTGATCTTTTAAGTAAGAAAAACTGACTATAAGTACAATCAACTAAATAATTTTTATCATTTAAATTGATTATATTAAAGTAATGAATTCCATATCCATTATATAAATTAGAATCTTTAATAAAACCCGGTTCTAGCTTAACACTTTTATGTTTTATATTTAAATTTTGACAAAGTTTAGAAACATAATTACTAGCCTTAACACAATAGTTTTCCAAATCATACTTTTCTAAAGGATAAATAACATTCATAAAACTGACTTCTTCATTTATATATTTTCTAGTTTGCCATACAATATAATCCATCAATTCTTTTTCATTAAAATCTTTAGAAACAATATTTACTTCATTATAATAATCATAATCTGGTTTAATATCCATAATATAATCTTTAGGTAAATAAGATTCACACTCTAAAATGTAATACTTCATAACATCAATAAAATAATCCCGAGTTTCAGTATTTAAAAAATAAATATCCGGTGTTATTTCCTTAACAAAAGCATATACATTTAACATAACATCTATTCGACTATCTTTATTTTTAGATAAAGCTATAATTTGTAAATACTTATCTAAAATATTTTTATATTTTTCTAACATAATAATCCCCTTTGTTGGTAACATATTATAATATCTAAATTACAAAATGTCAAGAAAAAAACAAACGAATGTTTCGGTTGAAAATTATAATTATTGTTTAATTCATAAAAATGTGTTATCATATTAAGCATTATTAAATAAGAGGTGAATTATGCATAGTCAAGCACAAAAAAATTTATCAAATTTAAAAAAACCAAGTGTTATTTTAGTAAATAATTTATATATTGGTAAATACAATGATGAGGAAATTGGATTATTTTCTAAAACAGATTTTAAAATCAATAAAAAGAAAGAGATGGGATTTCTTCATTACGATGCCGGTGAAATATATACTGACATAAATGGTCATATTGGAATAAGAATAACCCATGATGATGACGTATATACTAACTTTTGGGCTCCACTTGATTACCAAGTAAATTATAATAATAAAACATATTGTGCCAATTGTGCAATAACCGAAATTAGAAATTTTAATCAAATGCGAATTATCATGTATAATAAAGGACTTATTCCCAACTTTAACTCCAATATAGTAACAAGAGAAGAATTTAACGAAGTATTAAACTTTTCTTTGGAATATTATAAGCAAAAAAGCAAGCAAAAAAAGAAATAAGTCTTTTTTTCTTGAACAAAAATTAGTATAATTAAGTAGGTGATATAATGCAAGAACCTCTAGCTATTAAAATGCGTCCACATGTTTTAAAAGAAGTAATTGGACAAGAACATTTAATAAGTAAAGATAAAGTAATATACAATTTAGTCAAAAATAAAAAAATATTTTCTATGATTTTATATGGAAAACCAGGAATTGGTAAAACGACTTTGGCTAACGTATTAGTTGAAGAATTAAACTTAAAATGTCGCTTTTTAAATGCCGTTATAAACAACAAAAAAGATTTCGATATCGTCGTTGAAGAAGCTAAAATGTACCACGGATTAGTTGTTATTATGGATGAAATTCATCGACTTAATAAAGATAAACAAGATTTACTTCTTCCCTATTTAGAAAGTGGTTTAATTACTCTTATTGGGATGACAACTTCCAATCCTTATCATAAAATAAATCCGGCTATTAGAAGTAGATGTCAAATATTTGAATTAAAAGAACTTACTTTAGATCATATTATAAAAGCCATTAAAAATGTTGAAAAAAAAGAAATATTACCTAAATTAAAAATAGACAAAAAAGCCATTGAATTTATTGCTACAGTATCTAGTGGTGATTTAAGATGTGCTTATAATCTTTTAGAAATGGCCTATTATTCAACCAGTGATTATCATATAACTTTAGAAGTTGTTAAAAGTATCAATTCTAAACCGGTATTTTTCCACGATAAAAATGAAGATGGTCATTACGATGTTTTAAGTGCCTTTCAAAAAAGTATCCGCGGTAGTGATGTCAATGCCGCTATCCATTATTTGGCTAGGTTGATAAAAGCCGAAGATTTAGATAGTATATATCGTCGAATGACAGTAATTGCCTATGAAGATATTGGACTAGCCAATCCAAGTGTAGGACCTAAAGTTGATGCTTGTATCAATGCTTGTGAAAGATTAGGTTTACCAGAGGCTAGAATTCCTTTAAGTGATATGGTAATAGAACTAGCGTTATCTCCTAAATCCAACAGTGGTGTATGTGCTATTGACAGTGCTTTAGAAGATTTAGAAAAAGGTAATACCGGAAATGTTCCTAACCATATCAAAACTAATTCTTTTGATTATAAATATCCACATTCTTATCCTAATGCCTTTGTTAAACAACAATATTTACCAGATAATTTAAAAAATAGAAAATATTACATTCCTAAAGAAACAAATCGCTATGAACAAACTTTAAAAAATGTTTACGATAAAATTGAAAGATTACAAAATGAAAAGTAGAATTTACTTTTCATTTTTTTGTCAAAAAAAGGAGATTATTTTTCTCCTTTAATTATATCGAAAGCTTTTTTTACTTTTAAATCATATTTAACCATTTCTAAACCACCAGTGGCTTTTAAGAAATCTTCTTTTTCCATTTGATATTGTTTTAAAAGTTCTTCTAATTCTTTTTCTGTTTCTTCTTTAGTTACTTCAATTTTTTCTTCTTTGATTATTGCTTCTAATAAAAGTCTAATTGCTACTCTTTTTTCGGCTTCTTCATGCATTTGATTTTTTAAAGCTTCTTCATCAGAATTAGTAAATTGATAAAATTGTTCTAAAGTAAGTCCTTGCATTTTTAAGTTTTCTTCATATTGCGCTAACATTCTATCAATTTCTTCATGAATCATAATATGCGGTATATCAACTTCCATATTTTTAATACATTCATCAAGTAATTGATCTAAATATTTATTATCAGCTTCTCTTTCTTTTCGGGCTAAAATATTATCTTTTAAAACTTTCTTTAAACTTGCTTCGTCTTTGACACCTTCATAATCTAAATCTTCAAAAAATTCTTCATTTAGTTCTGGTAATTTAGTTTCTTTTATTTCGTGTAATTTAACTTTAAATATAGCCGGTTGTCCTTTCAATTCTTCCGCATGATAATCATCTGGGAAAGTAACTACTATTTCTTTTTCTTCTCCTTTTTTCATACCGATTATTTGTTCTTCAAAACCTGGTATAAAAGTATTACTTCCAATAGTTAAAGAATAGTTTTCTCCTTTTCCCCCTTCAAACGGTTCCCCATCTTTAAATCCTTCAAAGTCGATTATAACTGTATCATTTTCTTCTACTTGTCCATCTTTAGTAACCACTTCCGCAAATCTTTGACGCATACTGTTTAAAGAATCTTCGATTTCTTTATCCGTTACTTTAACTTTATCTTTTTCTATTTTTAATCCTTTATATTTACCTAATTTAACTTCTGGTTTTAAAGTTAAAGTAAAAGTAAATTCTACATAATCATCATTAACAGCACTAATAGTACCATCTGGGCGAGCCACTATTTCTAAATCTTTTTTTTCATCTAACATTTGACGATAAGCATCTTGAACACATAAATCAGCCGCATCAATCCAAATATTTCCTTGTCCATATTTTTTAATTACTGTATCTTTAGGGGCTTTACCTTTTCTAAAACCGTCTATTTTTACATTTTTAGTAGCTTCTTTTAAAGCTTTATCTAAACATTTTTTCCATTGTTCCCCTTCTATTTTTATTTTAACTTCTAATTCGTTTTTATTTGCCATATTTTCCTCCTTGTTTCACTAGTATATCGTATATTATTTATTTTTTCAAGCCTATTTCATAGCCGCTTTTCTCGATAAATTAAGTCTTCCTTTTTTATCATAACCTTGCGATTTAACTAAAATTTCATCACCAACTTTGACTATGTCACTTGGTTTTTCTACTCTTTTTGTATCTAGTTGGGATACATGAACCAAACCTTCACAACCTGGCCATAATTCCACAAAACATCCAAAGTCTTCTACTTTGACAACTTTTGCCGTATATATTTTATCTTTTTCTACTTCTCTTACTACATCTTTTATCATTTGAGCAGTTTTTTCAATGATTTCTTGATCAGTATGGTAAATTACTACTCTTCCATCATCTTCTAAATCCACTTTAACCGCATTTTGGTCAGTTACACTATTTACATTACTAGCCTCTAATATTATCTTAGTAATCATTTCTCCACCTCGACCAATTACTTCTTTAATACGATTAGGATCAATTGTAAAGGTCATTGTTTTAGGAGCATATTTACTAACTTCTTCTCGCGGTTTAGCAATCGTGTTTTCCATGACATCTAATATTTCCATTCTAGCTTCTTTAGCTTGCGCTAAAGCCTCTTTTAAAATTTGTTCCGTTATTCCTTTTATTTTGATATCCATTTGTAAAGAACAAATACCTTTTCTTGTTCCCCCAACTTTAAAGTCCATATCACCTAAGTGATCTTCCATTCCTTGGATATCAGTTAATATAGTATAGTCTTTACCATCACTTGAAGTGATTAGTCCCATGGCAATACCGGCTACTGGAGCTTTAATTGGTACTCCAGCGGCCATCAAAGCCATACAACCAGCACAAATAGTTGCTTGACTAGAAGAACCATTAGATTCTAAAATTTCACTGACAACCCGAACGGTATAAGGGAATTCTTCTTCACTTGGCATCACTTGGGATAAAGCTCTTTCCCCTAAAGCACCATGACCAATTTCTCTTCTACCCGGTGCACCATAACGCCCGGTTTCTCCGACGGAAAATTGGGGGAAGTTATAGTGCAACATAAATCTTTTTGTATCTTCTAAACTAACACCATCTAAAATTTGATGTTCCCCCAAAGCCCCTAAAGTTACAACCGCTAAGGCTTGAGTTTCTCCTCTAGTAAATAAAGCCGAACCATGAGTTCTCGGTAATAGATCTATATCGGTAGATAATGGTCTAATTTCAGTCATACTTCGACCATCAGCTCTAGTTTTTTCGATAACAACTATTTTTCTAAATATTTCATATTCAATTTCTTCTAAAACCAATTTTACTTTAGTCAATAATTCCGCCAATTCATCAGGTTTTAAATTTTCGTTTTCCTGTTCATATTTACTGACAATTTCTTCTTTTATATTTTCAATAGTGGTATATTTTTCAATTTTATCTTTAATTCTTAAGGCTTTATCTAATCTATCAGTGGCTTGAACTTTAATTTCTTCTTTTAGTTTTTCATCGATAACTAAGTGTTCATATTCCATTTCTTCTTCGCCAATTTCGGCAATAATTGATTCTTGGAATTCACAAAGTTCTTTTATAGCCTCATGTCCAAACATCAAAGCCTGTAACATATCTTCTTCGGAAACTTCTTTACTACCGGCTTCAACCATGTTTATTGCTTCTTTAGTTCCCGCTACGGTTAAATCGATATCCGATAATTCCATTTCTTCAACTGTTGGGTTAATAACCAATTCTCCATTAACCCGACCTACTTTAACTCCAGCAATTGGTCCTTCAAATGGGGCTTTAGATATTGATGTAGCCAAAGAAGAACCAAACATGGCGGTCAATTCTGGTGAATTATCTTGGTCAACGGATAAAACGGTATTAACCACTTGGACTTCATTTCTAAAATCTTCTTTAAAAAGCGGACGCATTGGTCGATCGATCATTCTAGCCGCTAACGTAGCATTATCGGTTGGCCGACCTTCTCTTTTTATAAAACCACCTGGTATTTTACCAACTGAGTAAAGTTTTTCTTGATATAAAACCATAAGGGGAAAAAAGTCTGATAAAATATTGGCTTTTTTAGAAATAACGGTAGTTGATAAAATAACAGTATCACCATATCTTACTAAAACGGCACCATGCGCTTGCTTAGCTAATTCTCCATGTTCAACTGTAATTGTTCTACCCCTAAAATCATACGTAAATGTTCTTTTCATGAATCCTCCTATATAAATTAAAGACACTTAAAAATAAGTGCCTACTTTTATTTTCTTAGTCCTAAACTTTTAATAAGTTCACGGTATCTAGTAATGTCTTTTTCTAATAAATATTTTGACATATTTCTTCTTTGACCAACTTTTTTAAGTAAACCACGTCTTGAATGATAATCATGGGGATGTTCTTTTAAGTGATCAGTTAGTTCATTGATTTCTGCTGTTAAAATAGCTATTTGAACTTCTGGAGATCCAGTGTCTCCTTCTTTTCTAGCGTATTTTTTAATAATCTCTTCTTTTTTTGCTTTTGTTAAAGCCATAATTATTCTCCTTTCTTATAATTCGCTTAATTCGAGTAATGGTCGGAGATTCCAACAACTAAAATTAAGTACACTAATACTATACATTAAGTTTTTAGATTATGCAAGTATTTTTTTAAATATGTAACCAATATTTTTGTAAAATGTCAAA
>CANQHO010000060.1 GCA_947623815.1 uncultured Bacilli bacterium
TAATACTATACATTAAGTTTTTAGATTATGCAAGTATTTTTTTAAATATGTAACCAATATTTTTGTAAAATGTCAAAATTGAAACCAGTTAAAACAAATATAATAGCGGCTATGGCCAAAAATGGGCCAAATGGAACTTCATGATCAGCCTTTTTTCCCACCATTATTAAGGCAATTGGAAGGCCGATAAATGAGGCAGCAAAAATAGTTAGGATGGTTGTTTTTACCCCAAAGTAAACACCATATATAAACATAAGTTTTATATCTCCCCCACCCATCGATTCTTTTTTAAATAAAAAATCACCTATTTTTTTTATTCCCCACATAAGGAAAAAAGCAATTATTCCGGATAATAAAGAACTTAAAACTAGCTTTATACCACCTTTAATACCAATAAAAATCAGCAATAAAATTAAACTGACAATTAAAACTTCATCGGGAATAATCATGGTTTGGTAATCACTAAGCATGATTATTAAAAGCATTGATACAAAAATCAAACTGATAACTAATTCGATAGTAAAACCAAATTTTAAGTAACAAAGACAAAAAATTATTCCGGTTAAAGTTTCAAATAAACAGTAAAATGGTGATATTTTCTGTTTACAGTTTTTACATTTTCTTCCTTGAATTAAGTAAGAAAATATTGGAATCAATTCAATCGGGGTCAACATATGATTACAATTAGGACAATGTGACCCCGGTTTTACTATTGATTCTCCTCTAGGAAGTCGCCAAGCAACAACGTTATAAAATGATCCAAAAATAGTTCCAAATATAAACATTATTATTGCGTAATATACTGTCATATAAATCCCCCTACACTGGCATGTTTTGTACAGATTGATATAGATTAAACATTGGTATAATAACTGCCAATATTATAATACCAACAATAACAGTCAAGAAAATTGTAAGTATTGGTTCAATGAATGTTTTGATTCTAGTTACATTGGTTTTTTCAAGGCTTTGGTAATAAGATGATACTTTAGCCAACATATCTGGTAATTCTCCGGTTGCTTCTCCGGTACATATCATTTCATAGGCTGGGATTGGGAAAGCCCAGTTTCCTTCAAAGGCATCAGATATTTTACCACCTTTAGCAAGGTTTGATACAACGTCTAGAATCATCATTTTATATATTTCATTATTGGTAATTTTATTTAATATTTCCAAACATTCCGGTATTGGAACGTTGTGGGCTAGTAAAGAACCAAACGTTTTGGTGAAAGTTGCTACTTCACTATAAATCATAGTATCACCAATGGCTGGTATATGCATAACTGCCCATTGATTTAAGGTTCTAAAGAATCTATTTTTCTTATATAGTAATAACCATAAAGCAATTACTAAAACGATTCCAATTCCTATTTTTATAATATTATTTTGTAAGAAGAAACTGACATTCATTACTACTCTAGTGAAGGTTGGAATTTGGGTTCCATCCATCGTATCATATATAGCGACAAATCTTGGAACAACAAACATTAAAATAAAGGTAATAACCCCTAAAGCAAATATTCCAACAATGGTTGGATAAGTCATAGCGGTTATGAACTGTCTTCTGGTTTCTTCGATTTCGGTATAGTAATCAACCATATCGTCTAATACTTCGGGTAATTCTCCGGTCATTTCGGCGGTTTTTATCATGTTGATTAAAAGTTTTGGAAAAGCCACATTTTGTTTTTCCAAGGCTGATGAAAAACTTTCACCCATGGTTAATTCGTATATGATTGATCTAAATATTTTTTCATATTTCTTTTGTTTGACAAATTGTCTAGATAAAATTCTTAAAGCATCTACTAGGGTAATTCCAGCTTTTAAATAGGTTGATAATTGAGCCAAGAAGAAGATTAAGTCTTTACTTTTAAATTTTACTTTATTGACATCGCTACCACCATGGATTAAAGTAATCCATTTGTTGGTTTTGATACTATATACTTCATAACCTTCACTTAATAAGAAGGAATGGACTTCTACTCTTGAATATGCTTCAAAGTATCCTTTGACAAATTTACCTTCTTTGTTTTTGGCTTCGTATTCGTAAACTAATTTAACATCACTTTTCTTAGCTTCTTCCCCTTCAAAGTCGATAAGTAAGGCTCGACGATTGATATCTCGTCTATTTCTGGCATTTTTGACAAAACTGTTATTAACAAATACTCCGGCTATTTTTTTAGGTATTTTATTTAATGATTTTAATTTATCCGATAAAACCGCAAAAGTATTAGGTTTTTCCATTGAAGCATTTTCATTGATATAAGCTTCTTGATTTTTTCTTTTGGCTTCTTCAACAGCTCGTTTCTTATCAAGTTTGGCTTGTTTTTTTTGTTCTTTGGCTTTCTTTTTATCTTCTATTTTTTGTAATTTTTCTTGTTTTTTCCGTTCTTTTTCTTGAACTTTTTCTTTAGCCTTTTCTTCTTTTATTCTATTTTCTTCACGGATTTTTTCAATTTTTTTATTTTTTTCTTCTTCTAGTTTTTGTCTTTTTATTTCAGCTATTTCCGCCTTTTTAGCCTTTCTTTCTTCAGCGGACATATTTTTCATTTGTTTTTTCTGTTCTTTTAAGGCCAACGCTTCTGCTTTTTTCTTTTCTCTTTCTAGTTCTTTTTCCGATTTGACTTTATTTTGTTCTGCTAATCTTTTAGCTTTCTTTTCTTCTAATTTCTGTTTTCTTAGTTGTTCTTTTTCTAATTTAGCTTGTTTTCTTTGTTCTATTTTTCTTAATTTAGCTTCTTTTTTCTTTTCTCTTTTTTCTTCTAAAGCCGTCATTTTAAGACGTTTTTGTTCGTCTTTTTTGACCTTTATTTCTTCTTCTTGTTGTCTTTTTATTTCTTCTTTTTCTGTTTTAGCCTTATTTTGTTCTTCTATTTTTTTAGCTTTTTCTTCTTCTAATTGTTGTTTTTTTAGTTGTTCTTTTTCTAATTTTTCTTCTTTTTCTATTTTAATTTTATTTTTTTCTTCTAATCTTTTAGCATTTTCTTCTTCTAATTTTTGTTTTCTTAGTTGTTCTTTTTCCAATTTAGCTTGTTTTCTTTGTTCTATTTTTCTTAATTTAGCTTCTTTTTTCTTAGCTCTTTTTTCTTCTAAAGCGGCCATTTTAAGACGTTTTTGTTCATCTTTTTTAGCTTTTATTTGCATCACTTGTTGTCTTCTTGCTTCTTCTTTTTCTTGTTTAATTCTTTTTTGTTCTTCTAATTTTTTGGCTTTCTTTTCATCTATTTTTTTAGGTTCTTTTTTCTCAACTTTTACTTTATTTTTCTTTTCTTCGGCTATTATTTCTTTTTTCCTTTGTTCTTTTTCTCTTTGCGCTAATTTTTTTTGTTCTAATTCTTCTTTATGCTTAGCTTGTTTTAAAAGTTTAGCCTGCCTTTTTTCTTCCCTTGCTTTTAATTTCAATTGCTTTTTTTCTTGTACTTCTAACTTAACTTTCGCATCCTTTGGTTCGAAAAGGAAAAAAAGGAATTGAAAAGGAAGTGATATGATAAATAAGAATCCTTTTACGATATATTTCAAAGTTCTATAAATCAAAATACAAATTCCCAAAAACAATTTTTGTATCATTGAATACACCTTCCAATCTCCTCTACTATTCTAGACTAAAAAAATTATAACATATTTTTCATTTTTTTAAAACATTTTTTCATTTTTTCATATAATATTTTAGAAAGGAGTAATACTATGAACTTCTACAATCCTTATTTTTATACTAGTCCTTTTACTAATACCGCTACTAATTTGGCTCGTCCAGGTATTTTACGTTCTTTATTTCAAAGAGGAGTTGGGAATTTTTCTTTAGCGAACATTTTAAACGGAGCCCAAAGAACTTTAAATGTCGCGAATCAAAGTATCAATTTAGTTAGACAAGTTCACCCAATGGTTAAAAATGCCAAAACAATGTTTAAAGTAATGAATGAATTTAAAAAAGTTGACACTCCTAATGATACTAAAAATGTAATAAAAACTGAATCCAACAATATAAAGGAAAGTGTTAATGAAGTTAAACAAACAACTAGCGGTCCCACCTTTTTTCAATAGTTTTTAAACCTTTTTAAGGTTTTTTTAGTTTGATTCACTGGCAATATTACCTAAATATTTAAATACTTTGTTTATTCCTTTGGTTATACTGTTGGATATTTTTTTGGATAAGTTTAAACCTAAATTTGATAAATCATTATCGTATTTGGGTAATTCACTTTGAACATATTTTTCCACATCGATATCTTTACCATCTTTAATGTCTTTTTCAAATTTTTTTATTTCTTCATCGGTTAAAGCTACTTTATCATGAATTTTATATTCATAATAACCGGTGGCTTGAGAAAAATATAATACGGTAAAACCTACAAAAATTATAAAAAAAAGTCTTTTGAAAAATTTATATATTTTTTTTCTTTTTTCTTTGTTCATGTTTCCTCCAAGTATTCTTTGATTATTTGACCAATTACTTCCATGGTATTGTATACTTCTAAAGTCGTATTTTTATATCCCCCACATTCGATTAAAATTATTTTTTCACTTAAATCTTGATTGTACACTCCATCGACATATTGTCCTTTTTTCTTCATTACTCCCCTACTTAAACCGGGATATTTTTTTTCTATTTTTTTGTTTAAGTTATTGGCTAAAGCTAAATTTTTTTTATAGTTTTTATATTCTTCTCCAATAACAAATAATATTTTGGCATAATTTTTATTGTCAATTTTTATGGTACTACTTTTTTTGGGGATGGCATCTCTATGAATATCAATTATTAAATCTAAATTGGGATATTTTTTTAAGGCATCTCTTATAAAGTATCTACTGGCTTTATAACTGTTTTGATAATTCCAACCTTGGGAATTTAAAAAGGTAGTCATATCTGATGTTTCGACTACAGTTTGAATTTGTTGGTTATTTAAGCTTTCTCGTAACATATAAGAAGCCATCATTACATTGGGGGTAATGTTGTATTCTTCTAAGTTTTCTTTACTGTAACCTTCTAATTGATGGGTATTATATAAATAAACTTGGGGATTATCTTGAACTTCTGGTTTGGGATCTTCAATATATTCAGTTGGTTGAATTACTAGATTTAAATCACTAGCTGTTTCAATTGGAACATGGTAAAAGTTTTCTAGTAATAAAAGAGGATTTTTAGTTATGTTTTTTTTTAGTTTATTGGTTAAGTCATTTAAAGGTGATACAGTATTTTTTTCTAATAAATAGTTTTGACTAGTTAATAATTGTTTTAAAAATTCTTCATTGGTATTGGCCAGTTTTATTTTATTGACTGAATTATATAAAAAATATATTAAGTATATAATTAAAACAATTATTATTATTTTAAATATCAAGTTAAAAAAAGATATTCTTTTTTTGGGAACAAATTTTTTAGCCACAAAATCACCTTCTTTATTCTATGCTTTATTATAAATAAATAGAACCAATTATTTTGTCAAAAAAAATGACAACCAAAAAATGTTTGAAGTTATTCTCCAAACATTTTTATATCAAAATACAAACGTTTTTTTGATGTTTTTTTATATTTTATACTTATTTTATATAAATTATATATTGTTTATTATATGGTGTTTTTATAGTAAATAAAGGCATTTCACAATATGTGAATTTTTGCCGCCAAAACGCTTGGTTATTCTTAAACAAACCTTTTCTTTCTGGCGTTTTGGGGTTGGGGTCTTTCGGTCAGTTTGGGTTGTTTGTTTTTACGCTGCGACTAAGTTAAATGCAGTTGATTCACTCTTTCCGTCTTTTCCATCGGCGGCGAATTTGACTCCAGATTTTAGAACTACGACTGGGCGCACTCCAAACGAATCGTCGTTGTCGTCCACACCCCGGTAGTTCGGAGACCAATAATACAAGGTGTAAGTAGCATAGGCAGACGCCAGCCAATAGTAACTTCCTATGTCTATCATATCGTGGTTATATCCACAGGCTGTTGAACTTGTTTGATAATAACATGTACTACTACTTCCTCCGTTGTCTGTTATTGTGTGATCATTATTCTTATTTATTTGATATGTTATTAAATTAAAGTCTTCATTTGTCATATAATGTACACTTTGGGCGTATGTGGCATTACCGTATTTGGCCCATGCTTTACTTGTTCCCGGACTACTTGCTGTTGATGCCGTTTCTAGTAATGTTACACTCGCTGATGATTCACCATAAGCATGGTAGTAACATTCCGGTGTTCCGGCGTGAATTAAAGTTATTACTCCACTGCTCGATACATCTAGGACTCGCCATCCGTTGTATTTATTTTTATAACTACTATTATAGCATGTTATACTTTGACTCTTTGCTTTTCCTGTGGCTGCACTACTTGTTCCTACATCATATATATCAAATTTTCCTTGACTGCTTTGAGTACTTGTTGCTACTCCGTAGCTCTCTAACTTTCCTTCTTCCCATGTTGACTCATCTGGTTCATAATTTACATAAGCACCAAAGTCTGTTTCTAATGAGGGTTCCCTACTTTCTTCTTTTGGTGGTACTACTTCTCCTTCAATCTTTTCTCCTGTCCATTGTCCATCATAACTAAATTTGTATCCATTTATTACTAAATCCGTTACACTTTTTACATTTCCATTTTTATCAAATGTTATTGTTCCACTACTTGGTAAACTTCCTTTTACATCTAATGTTAATGGTGTTTCTCCACAGGTTAATACATTTCCTTTAGCCGTACAATCTCCGGTTATTTTATTTTTCCTATTTTCCATTAGATGGATTATTACTCCTTTTTCACTCGCTTCTACATATCCTATCGCACTACTTTTGGCCGCTCCGAATCTCGCATTTTCTATGATGCGCAATATTACGGGCGTAGCTATCAACGCGATTACCGCTAATATTACTATAACCGCTAGTAATTCAATCAATGTAAATCCTTTCTTATTTTTTGTAAATTTTGCCCCCCCCCGAATTTACGTTCGGTGTACATGCTTTTGTCTTTCATTTCTTCACTCCTTAATTCTATTTTGCACA
>CANQHO010000061.1 GCA_947623815.1 uncultured Bacilli bacterium
AAATTTCGATATCCTCTTATTTTTATTTTTTTTAATTTTGGTAAGGTTATAGTTTTATTTTCTAAATCTAGTTTAATGTTTTCATACAATTTTCCTTTATATGTACTTTTTATACAGTTTGTACGATAAGTTTGTTTTTGGTTTTTACTTTTATATTTTGGATAACCAGTTTTTTCTTTAAAAAATTTTTGAAAGGCATTATCTTGATTAAATAAAGTTGTTCTTAAAGCCATACTATCTATTTCTTTTATAAATGGAAACTCTTTTTGGAAATTTTTTAAATCTTTGATAGTGTCATAAACACTAAGATATTTATGATTATTCTCATAGTTTTCAATTCTTTTATTTAAATAATAATTATAAGTTAGTCTAGTACAACCAAAAGTTTTACTGATTATTTCTTTTTGTTTACTATTAGGATACAATCTAAATTTATATGCTCTATTTATAAGCATAACCATCACCACCCATCGAATCCACTATAGCATACATATGTTTACTATGTCAACATATTTTAACAAAAATTTTAAATTTATTTTAATGTGTTTTTATTTTCTAATTTGCGAAGCACTTTCCTAGAATATAAAAAGAGCCTAAGCTCTTTTTACATCATATCTTCTAGCGCTTTATCGGCCTTTTTATAAAGTTTATCGGCCATACATTCCATTTTTTCCATTACTTGCTTATTATATTTTTGGTAAACAAATAATGCGGTTGCACCTACACCAACCATAAGCATATCACGCATCCATCTCATAAAACCACCTCTTGCTAAAAAATATGCTGTATGTTTTCACATACAGTAATATTTTGTCCGGTTTATTTATTATCATACATTTTTTCTAAACGTTCTTTTAAATATGTTTTTCTAAATTGTTCTCTATTATTTTTAATAGCCAAACTAAAGGCACTCGCATCACCAAGTAAAATAAGTCTTCTTTTAGCCCTAGTAATACCCGTATAAATTAGTTTCCGATAAAGCATCCTATAATAACTTTTACTCATTGGCATAATAACTAACTCAAACTCACTACCTTGAGATTTATGAATACTTATGGCATAACCATGTTTGAATTTATGAAAATCATTTGGTAAATACTTAACTATTTCCCCATCATAGTTAATATATATTTCATTTTTTTTGCTTTCACTTTCATTTTCATAAATAATTTTTTCAATTTTTCCAATATCCCCATTATAAACATTTTCATCCGGGATATTAACTAATTGTAATACTTTATCATTTTCTTTATATATAACATCGCCAACTTTTATTTCTTTTTTATCTTTAGTCGACTTATTAAAAACTTCTTGTAGTTCCTTATTTAATCTATCAATACCATTCATTCCCACATACATAGGAGCCATTACTTGAATTCTTTTGTCATCATAGCCATGTCTAATCATCTGCTCTACTAACTTTTTAATATTGGGAACGATTGTTTCATTACTACATCTTAAAAATAAATAATCATCTTTATCCTTTAAAAAATCCGTTTCTTCTTGATTGCGAATACAAGCCGCCAGTTCCGGAATATAAGAATCTTCACTTTGGCGATATAGATAATCTAAATAAATAGTATCGATCATTTCACTGTCGATTAAATCTTTTAAAACTTGACCTGAACCAACGGATGGTAATTGATTGTAATCACCGACTAAAACTAATCTAATATCATTAGTTAAACCTCTAAGTAACGAAGCAAAAAGTTCTAAATCCAACATACTCATTTCATCGACAATAATCAAATTTTGAAAAGCCTTGTTATATTCATTGATGGCAAACTTACCAGTTTCCTTATTCCATTTTAAAAATCTATGGATAGTTGAGGCTTTTAAATAAGTTGCTTCACTCATTCTTTTACTAGCCCTTCCAGTTGGCGCTAGTAAACAAATAGTATCTTCGGGAAAAGGACATTGATATAACTCTTGATATATATCACATATTGCTTTAATTATGGTCGTTTTACCAGTTCCTGGTCCTCCTGTAATTATAGTGATATTATTTTCCAAAGCCTTTCTTATCGCGGCTTTTTGTTCTTCATTATATTCAATACCATTATCTTTTTCCAACTGTTTTAAAGTTTGATCAAATTTTTTTAAATGAATAGGTTCTTTATCTAATAATTTTTTAATAGTTGAAACTATAACATCTTCCGCATTTTTATATTCTTTAGTATAATATCTATCTTCATCTTTTTTAATGAAACCTTCATCTAATAATTCTTCTAAACAAATATTTAAAGTTTCATCATCGACAGTAATAGAAAGATTGTCTTTGAGACCCAAATATATTTCATCTTCATAAAGATAAGTATCGCCGTTTTTAAATAAAAGGTCTTTCATCGTATAAATGATGGCGGCTTTAATCCGACCTTCATCATTAGAGTCTATATTAAAATTTGAAGCAATTACATCTAATTTTTTAAAAGAAATATCTTCAATATCTAAATATATTTTATAAATATTACTTTCTACTATTCTTATTGTATCCGATTTATATTTATTATATACTAATAAAGCATCTTTCATAGTAAAACCTAATTTGGTTAAATAGATAATTGTTTGATGACTTTCTTCATATTCTACTAAGGTATTATAAATGGTATCTATTTTTTTTATTCCTAATTTAGGTACTTTTTTTAAACAATTTTTGTCTAATAATATTTTATCTAAACAATCTTCTCCTAATTTATCAACTATTTTTTCAGCCATACTTATTCCAATACCGGAAAATAAGTCACTACTTAAAAATTCTATTAACCCATCTTTACCTTCGGGTTTAACCCGTTCATAATTTACACAACTAAGTTGATTTCCATATTTAGGATGTTCTACTATATCACCGTAAAATTTATAAGTTTCATCTATTTTTAATTCGGGAAAATAACCAGTAATAGTAAATGGTTTATTTTTATAAACCATCCATTCTTTATTATCAGTATCTATTACTTTACATACTCCAATATAATAATTTTTTTCGGAAACAAATATTGTCCTTTGATATATTCCTTTGATGTAATACATTTATTCTCCTAATTTCTTGACATATTTTTTAGCTTCATTCCATACTATCTTAAAGTTTTCTTTATCTCTTTCCCATTGTTTTTTTGCTTCTTCTTTTAAGTTTTCTTTTAAAGTTCCTTCTTCTTTCCATTCACTTAATTGATCTTTTATTTCGTTGTAACCATCTTTTAAATAATCTTTTACTTGTATACTGACATCTTTTAATTTTTCATACCATTTTGGTCTTTTTTCTTCCATATATTCTTTTAAACAAACAAAGTCAGTTTTTATTTTATTTTGATTATCGGTTGAAAGTTCATCAATAGTATGATCTTTTATTTTTTTATCTTCAAATATAAAGTCCATATAAGTTGTCATATTTTTTTCTACTTTTTCTTCTTTTTTACCTTCGTCTATTAAAGTGGTGGTTTTATCTTTTAATTTAGAAAAATATTTCATGACATCGTCTTCCGTATGATTTTGTTCCATTTTAACAATTTTAGTACAACCTAAAGTAACTTCGGGATTAGTAACTAAAACTACCCCAGTTAAACTAATTAAAATTAGTTTTTTACTCCATTTTATATTTTTCATTTTTATCCCTCCTTATAAATATTATTATAATACAACTTTTATTATATAAATTCAAGATTTTTTAATCTCTTTTACTATATATGCAGCCACAATAATTTTGGCGATATAATTTATATTTTTTAGCCAATTCTATCGATCTTAAATAACCGTTTTTCTTTTTAAAATCACATGGTAAAAAGGAAACTTTATAAGTATTTTCTAGTTTAAAACCTATTTCATTTATTTTACTAGCATTTTTATAAGGGCTAACAGTTAAGGTGGTGGTGAAAAAGTCATAACCTAATTTTTGGGCCAACATGGCTGTTTTTTTAAGACGCATTTCATAACAAACCAAACAACGTTTTCCCCCTTCTTTTTCATTTTTTAAGTTTTCTACTTCTTTTTCGTATAAGTCATTTTCATAATCTATTTCTAAATAATCAATCGAATATTTATCTTTTAATTTTTCAATAAAGTTAATCTGTTCTTTTTTTCTTAGTTCATATTCTTCTTGTGGGGCTATATTAGGATTATAGTATAATACGGTGATATTAAAAAAAGGAATTAGTCTTTCAATTACTGAACTACTACAAGGAGCACAACAACTATGTAATAAAAGTCTTTTTTTAGTATCAAATTTTTTTACAATTTCTTCCATTTGTTCATTATAATTCATTATTATCCCCCTTTATTGTTGCTTGAACAAATATATTACTATCACTTTTTTTGGGAACTAGTATCGGTAAACTTTTACCGATAGTAATATCAAAACTAGTATTTTTTTCAAAGTATGATTCACCATCGATAGTCCAAGTTTTTTTACTATCATCATCGAATTTTATTTTTATATGGTCTGTTTTATAAGTTATGATACCGGGTATTTTAGAGATATCTTTAACGGTTGGTAACATCATCATCCGTTTAATTAAATCACTTTTTTTATTGATAGTACAAATTAAAACTTCAAATTTTTGATCGTTTAGTTTAATATCGTTATATAGTTTTTTAATACCCGCTACCCGATTAGAATTAGATACTAAAAGAAAGGAACATTCGGTTTTTTTGACGATATTATCAACTTCATAAGTGATATTGTAAGGATATATTTCTTCACCTAATAAGTCTTTTAATCCTTCAACTATATAAGCGGCATAACCGATTCTTTTTTTTAATCGATGCGGAGTATTATAACTTACTTTCATAAATTTTCCAATTCCGGCAGCATAGGTAAATAATTTTTCATTCACAAAACATGTATCTATCCATCTAATGTAGCCATTTAAAAGTAATTCTAAATTTTGATAAATGTTTTTAGTAAGTCCCAACATGTGACCAATGTCATTGGTTGTTCCAACGGGAATATGTCCTAGTACTAAAGGACTTTTTCTTTTCATATTACCACTCATTGCTTCATTAAATGTTCCATCTCCTCCGATGGAAATAACAATATCTACTTTGGGTAATTCAGCAACTATTTTTTCGATATGGGAACTATATTCACTTTGAATAAATTCATATTCATAACCATATTTGGTTAAAATGTTGTCCATTTTATTAAAAACGTATTTGTTTAGACCTTTTCCACTATTGGGATTATAAATAATTACACATTTTTTCATATTATAAGAAAAGGCTATTCTTCTTCAATAACCTTTATATCCTTTCCTTCTTCATTTATCATACTAACAACATATTTAACTTTTCTTTTAACAAAAATTGTTTCGGCAATATCTAATATTGCATAGATAATAATTATAAGTCCCAATATGGAAGTCATTATATTGATAACTGTCCATGTTTTAACAACAAAGAATATTCCAACTAATAATGTTATTATCGCAAATATCATTGACACATACCATTCTTTTACATTGTTATCACGTAAGGTTATGGCATATTCAATTTTGTTGATACTATTTATTATCATGACTACACCAATCATAATGGCAATTACGGTTTCTAGTAAAGCAGGATACATAATCATGACAAGTCCAGCAATAGCAAATGTTACACCAGTTACTATACTTCCCAATCCTAAAATTCTGTTTTCCATTTTAAAATAGTTGACGATTGGAAAAATACTAGATATTAAGGCTATTATTCCTATTATTATTGAAACTGTTTTTAAAACGGATGCGGGTAGAAAAAATAAAGTTAAACCAATAAGTAGATAAATAATTGAAACTAACATTTCCATTTTAAACATGTGTTTTAATATATCGTTCATAATTCCTCCTTAGTTTTATTTATTATAGCATATTGTATCTTTATTTTCAATTGCTTTAATTTCTCATGAAAAAAAACTTAGTTGAATAAAAATCTAGTGAGTAAAATTTAATTTACACACTAGATTATACACTATCGAATATCAACTAAATTTTTTATTTATTTTTTATGGTGCAACTAAATTGAATGCAGTTGATTGACTCTTTCCGTCTTTTCCATCGGCGGCGAATTTGACTCCAGATTTTAGAACTACGACTGGGCGCACACCACCCGAAAAGTTGCAGCTGCTGTCCACGTACCGGAGGTTCGGGTACCAATGATGCAAGGTGCTAGCGTTCGCAGGAGATGCCAGCCAATAGTAACTTCCTATGTCTATCATATCATTGTTATATCCACATTGAGTTGAACTTGTTGTATAGCAGGTTCCATCATCACTTGTTGTTAAATAATCTTTTATGTTATAGTTTGTATTTCCGTTTATGTTCTCTAATATTTTATTATAGTCTGTGTCATTTAAGTAATGCACGCTTTCGGCTAGGGTTGTATTTCCATATTTCGTCCATGCTTTACTTGTTCCCGGACTACTTGCTGTCGATGCTGTTTC
>CANQHO010000062.1 GCA_947623815.1 uncultured Bacilli bacterium
TAACACTTCGTCGATACCTACGCGTGTATTGGACTTTCACCAACTAGATATATGCCATGCGCGGCGCACACCAAAAATAATGGCATATTACCATTATTTATTTATATCTTCAATCAAAACCTTATTTAAAATATTTTCTAAATTTTCTAGTTCTTGATAATCAATTTTATTGTCTTTAAAAGTTATCATTACCACAAATGAATCACTTCTAGGGGCACTTCGATAAGCAACTAATAAACTGTTGTCATCTTTTTTTAATTCCATGGTCAAATAGTCATTATCTTGAACAGTTTTTTCTTGGATATTACTAACTTCAAAACCTTGTTTTTCATACTCACCAGCCAACTTTTCTTTATCGTTTAAACAAAGAATAAACGTATTACTAATAAGTTGAATGGTATAAGCAACATCCTCATTTTTGTTAGTAATAGTTAACCCATCTAAACTGTTGTAAATGTGGTAATCATCGGGTATATCAAATAAATATCCCGAATATCTAATATTATTATCCTCAGCCTTACTCTCTTTATATTTAGTATAAGAATTTTTAAAATTCATTATCGACAATACCAATCCCAAAATCAAAATAAATCCTATTAAAACATATAAAATAGTATGATTTTTTTTCTTGGTTTCAGTAGGCATTTTAAATATTGGATAGCCTTCTATTTTTACTTCTTTGGGATGTCTATTTACTTCAGGTGGTAACTTGGCTTCTGGTTCTTCTTTTAATTCTGAATCTTCTAAATCTTTTAACAAAGCCCCACAACTAGGACATATTTCATCATCAGCATTTACTATAAAACCACAATTTTTACATGGCAAAGTATCACCTTCTATCCCAAATATTGTATCACAAAAGGTCCTAAAATCAAAAGTAAAATAAGGGGTACAATAAATAAAACCGAAATAATACTAATCTTATTAGGTATTTTGTTGATTTGTTCTTTTATTTCCAATATTTGTTTTTCTCTTAAAAAATCAACTTGATGATACATAGTATCTAATATACTGCTTCCAAAAACACTAGTTTGCGTGATATTAAGTAAAATATTATTAACCGTTTCCGAAGGAATTCTTTTTTTCATATCTTCAATGGCTTCAATTAAAGATTTACCATACTTTACTTCCAACAAAGATTTTTTAAACTCGGCCGATATTTCCGAATCCACATTTAAAACAGCAATACTTAAAGCCCTTTCCAAATTTCTACCCGATTCTAAAGTAAGGGTTAAAATTTCAAAAAATTGTAACGCTTCATAATCAAGTTTTTTTACCCTTTGTTTAATTGGTCGGTCAATAGTAAAATAATAAAATAAATAATAATATAAAATGGCAACTATTGGGGCATATATATAACCAGTTTTAGAAATAGATAAAACTAAGAAAAATAACAATATTGTTGTAGAAAATTGAACATTTAAATAAGCAATCGGATCCTTTTTTAAAGAAATATATTCATCATCCATTCTTTGTTGTAAATCTTTTACATATTTGTTTTTAGAATACTTTTTTCTTCTTATTTTAGGATTACCTAGTAATAATAATTTACCTCTTATCCTCTCTACTAAACCGGTCGGATAAATGTGACTATTTTTAGTATTCTTCATAAAATCACATCCTTACATCCATAATTTTTCTGACAAACCAAATATAAACTAAATAAATAATAATCATTATACCCACAAATATCAAACCTAATGTCGAAGTAAATAAAGAGTTAAAATACGTTGGCGATATAATTAAAATAAAGGCTATAAACAAAAATGGTACTAAAAATAAAATTGATACAATCATACGGGATGCTCCCGTTAAAGATTTCATTTCCAATTTAAGTTTCTTCTTATTAAATAAAGATTTTTCAATAGAAGAAAATACTTGAATAATATTACCACCAGTTTTATTTAAAATGGCTAAAGAAGCCGTTAAATAAGTTACTTCTTCTAAATCAACTCTTTTAGAGAATCTAGAAAAAACCGTTTCTATCGATAAACCAAAATTAAGTTCCAAAAGCATTTTTTTAAACTCTTCACAAATTGGTCCTTTTAATTCATGAGTAACTAACTCAATTGCTTGAGTAATACTTCGTCCAGATTTAAAAGCATTGTTCATTATTATTATCGCTTGTAATAAATCATTTTCTAATTTGTTTCGATAAAGTCGATACTTAATTTTATATAAAACATTAGGTAAAATAAATCCAAATAAAAATGGAATTATTAATTCATAACCTTGTAAAACATTAAAATGAACGGTTTTAGAAAAAAAGGTTATAATTAAAACAAATATCGCTACCATAAATTTGATGGTCACAAAATTCATCGCATCATTAATTTTAGGTGGTAACAAAGGAGCATATTTTTCGTATCTTTTACTATAACTATTTAAAAAAGTAGATTTTTTAAAAACATTACTTACCTTGTTTATTACTTCTAAAAATTGTAATTCTACCTTATCTAATAAACCAATCTTTTTTTGGTTGATAGGTTTAACTGTATAAGGAGTAATTTTATTTTCATAATAGATGGCTTTTAAGTAACGAACGATAAAAAACATTGCGATTACTAAAACTAAACCAATTATTATTTGGGCCAACAAAAGTTGTTGTCTGGTCGATTTAAGGATTTGAAACTTAAATTCTTGTTCGGCAATATTACCGGCTTCATCACTAACGGTACAAGTAAGATTGTAAAGACCTACTTGGTCATAAGGAACACTATTAAAATCACAATCTAATTTATTAAATAAATTACCATCGCGATTATCCCGAACAATTATAAAGTCTTTGAAAATATCTTTATCGACCGTTTTTTCTTTGGACAATTGTTCCATTTTTAAAACACTATTTTTGGCCACAATAATAGGTTTATCCATATCGATATTGTATATACCACTTATCTTTTTTTCTTTTTTCTTATTTTTTAAAATAGTTTCTACTTCAATTTGATATTTACCAGATTCTGATAAAGTAATAATTACGGATTTATTACCTTTTTTGGTTATTTTTTCAATTTGTTCATTATCTTTAATGATTTTATAAGTATATTGTAAAGCAGAAGTATTTGGTGTATATTGAATACTTATTTCTTTATTAGTTAAAGATTGGCTGTTTAAACTAAATTTTCCTTCCACTTTAATCCCTCCTATTTAAATATATCTGATAATGTATCAATTCCTCTATCCTTGATTATTTTATAAGAATTTGGGGTTTTTTTACTCATGACAAATTCTCCACTTACCTCTCCAGCATCAGTTATACCAGTTTGTTTAAAGGCAAATATTTCATTTAATACTATTTCATCGTTTTTAAGTTCTACAACTTCACTAATACTAGTTATTTTTCTTTTACCATCACTAAGCCGCTGAATATGGACAACTATATCAATGGCATTGGCAATATATTCTCTTAAGGCTCTAATCGGTATTTCCATACCAGCCATTAAAATCATCGTTTCTAGTCTATTCAAAGCATCGATTGGACTATTGGCATGCATGGTTGTCAAACTTCCACTATGTCCAGTATTCATGGCTTGCAACATGTCAAAGGCTTCTTTTCCTCTTACTTCCCCTACTATTATTCTATCGGGACGCATTCTTAGGGAATTGATAACTAAATCTCTAATCGTTATCTCTCCTTGACCTTCATAATTGGTAAGTCTAGTTTCCAAGGAAATAACATGTTCTTGTTCTAGTTTTAATTCCGCCGCATCTTCGATGGTAATGATTCTTTCTTCTTTACCAATAAAGGAAGATAAAACGTTTAAAAGGGTTGTTTTACCGCCACCAGTTCCCCCACAAATAATGATATTTAGTTTGGCTTTAACACAGGCTTCTAAAAAACGAGCCATATAAGGAGTAAATGTTCCTCCTCTTAGAAAATCGTCAACATTGGCTAATTCTGGTTTAAATTTTCTAATGGTCATAACTGGTCCAATTAAAGATAAGGGCGGAATAACCGCATTTAATCTCGAACCATCTGCTAGTCTAGCATCGACCATCGGACTGGCCGTATCGATAGTTCTACCTAGTGGTTGTATCATTCTTTGAATAGTTCTAATAATATGTTCTTCGTTAATAAAAGATATACTACTATCTTTTACTATTTGACCATTTAATTCGATATATATTTCTTTCGGTCCATTAACCATTATTTCGGTTATATCTTTATCTTCTAACAGTTCACTTATTGGTCCATAACCACTTATTTCATTATCGATTAAATTATATATATAGTTTCTTTCTTCCGTCGTTAAATCATAACCTTCTAGGGTTTTATCGATTTCATTTCTAACAAAATCATTCATGCTTCTAGTTTCAATGTTATGGTCGATTAAATTTTGAATTATTTTGTTCCGTAATTCTTCTAACAGTTCTTTATCATGAAACATTTCATAATCATCGATTATTTCTACATTTTCACTTTCTAGTTTCACATCAAAGACATCGACAAATTTTTGTTCTTTCATTTTATCACAATCCTCATAATAAATCTTCTACAATTTTTTCTAAGGTTTTCATTCCCTTTTTATGGCTGTTAATAAATTTTTTATCTAAAGTAAGTATTTTACCTTGTAATAGATAGTTATCAATATTTTTAACGTATAAATTATCTAGTTTATAGTCTATTTTTTTGTCTACCATATGATTGATATCATAGTTAGAATATTGTTTGTTTTCCGGTTTGATATTATAAAGTATTATTTTATAATTTTCTTTTTGCATTTCATTATAAATTGTCACCATTGACCGCATGGTTTTAATGGCCATTAAGTCTTTAGGTAAAATGTATAATATCGTATCGGAATTATCAAAGGCTACTAAATTAGTATCACTTAAAATATGATTAGTATCTAACAAAATAAAATCGTATTTAGAGTTGGCTTTATCTAAAATAAGTTCAATATATTTAGGACTTATTTTATTCGCATCCCTAGGATCAGTAGGGGCTGGTAAAATATCGATATTATCATTATATTTAATAACATAATCACTAAAATTACGGTATTGGTTGTTTTTGATATCCCGGGATATTTTATATAAATCTTTGGTAACATCTAGGGATAAAGCAAAAGAAATACCGTTATTAGATAAATCTAAATCAACTACTAAAACTTTTTTATTTAATTTAGAGATTACCCCGGCTAAATTTAAAGTCATAATAGTTTTTCCTACTCCACCTTTAACTGATGTTATACATATTTTTTTTGATTTTTGAACGGCCATATTATTCCTCCCGTATTTTTATTTTTCCATCTTTAATACCGGTAATTTTAACTTTGATTATTTGATTTTTTAATAGATTGGTTTTTACCGTCATCTTTCCTTCAAGTTGAACTTGGTTATTTATATTAGTTATTTGAACACTATCCGTAGCGACATTTTTTTTAACTAAGTTAATAGCCTTAGTTTTTGTTTCATCATCGATAGTTTTACTATTTAATAAGTAAATTGCACTATCTTTTAAACTACTTTTTAATTTGGCTTTTTGGTAATACAAGTTTCCCATATCATATACAAAAGTCAAAGCCAAGAATAAAAGGGGTAATAACAGTAAAAAAATTACTAAAACTTGTCCTTTTTTATTCATTATTTTCCTCTGTTTCTTTGGAATTTATATCATTTGTTTCTTCATTTTTAATTTCTAAAGGATATACTATTTTGGTTTCTTCGATTATATAAGGATTACCTAAAACTTTATTTAAACCGGGTGTTGTTATATTTTGCTTTTTAGATACGGTTATTTCATAACTTTCTTTATTTTTTTGATATTTTAGTTTTACTTGTTCTTTTATGGCATAATTATTTGCTTCTTCTTCTCCTTGGTTCAAAAAAATTTCGGAAACTGTATCTAAAGTTTGATTCATTTTATACTTAGTATAAAGAATACTACCGATATCAAACATACAAGTGATAATCATAAGTAAAACCGGCAATATTAAAATAAATTCTATTAAGGCTTGTCCTTTTTGTCGTTTCATTATACCACTCTTCTATTCTAAATAATTATATCAAATTTTTTACAAATAAACAATGAACAAAATATCAAACAAGTTTGATATGTATAACCTCACGATTATACTTTTCTACTTCTTAGAAGTCTCCTTCT
>CANQHO010000063.1 GCA_947623815.1 uncultured Bacilli bacterium
TTCAGTGACTCGTTTTGGCATGGAATACTAAAAAAACTTGTTTTTTTTGAGTTATTATTTAAATAAATAACATATTTTGACGATTTACTTGTTTTAATGTTTAATGTGTATTATGATTTTATTTAAGAACACTTAATAGTTAGGGGCCACCACAAATTTTATTAAAAAAAGTATAAAAGGAGTGGTGATTATGAGTAAAAAAGATTTTATAATTCTAGCTCAATTTATAACCAATTGGGCTCTCATAATTGTTATATATATTTTAGTATTAAACCTAAAATAAGGCAATTTGCTTTCATCTTAGATATATACAAAAAATAAAAACACCCCTAATTCAATTGAGTTAGGGGTTACAACAAAGAAATGGTGACACTTAACACAACGATATTAAGTGTTCTTTTTATTATATGAAGTTTCCTTCACTAAATACATATTATCATATTATCAAATGAAAGTCAAACTATTTTTACCTTGAAATATAAGGTCAAATGTCGAATTTTGTCGAATGATTTTTCATTTGTTTGTTAGTAATAATGTCAACTAATTAAGTTAATTGTTTAAATAACAAAAATATATGATAAAATAAAAGTGGAAGTGGTTAAATGCAAAGATATTTTGCGAAAAAAGAAGAAAATAATAACTTTATTTTAGAAGATAGTGATTATCATCATATAAAAAATGTAATGCGGATGAAGATAAATGAAGAAGTAGAAGTAGTCTATAATAATGAACTATATATTGGAAAAATTGAAAATTTAAATCCGGTAACTATTTTAAACCAAAAAAAATTAAATAGAAAAAAAGAAAATAAACCCGAAATTACTTTGTATATACCTTTAGTTAAAGAACAAAAAATGGATTACATATTACAAAAAGCCACGGAACTAGGGGTAGATAATATAGTACCCATTGAAGTTGAAAGAAGCATTATAAAATTAACCGAAGATAAATATTTAAAAAAAAGACAAAGATGGCAAAAAATATGTAAAGAAGCCAGTGAACAATCTAAAAGAATTACCATACCTAATATAGGATTTTTACAATCCTTAGACAATTTAAAAAGCGAAAAAGGTGTAAAGTTAGTGTGTTCTACTCAAGAAAAAACAAAAAATTTAAAAAATATAGTGAAATCAAATAAATACTGTGATAAAATAAGTGTTGTAATTGGACCAGAGGGTGGACTATCTTTAGAAGAAGAAAAAACTTTACAGAATTATGGCTTTATCCCTGTTACTTTAGGTAGTAGAATTATGCGTGTAGAAACAGTTCCCCTTTTTATTCTAAGTGCTATAAATTATGAGTATATGGAGTGATTAAATGTTAAAAATAAATATATTGTCCGGAGGTCATATTTGGCTTTTATTAGCCCTTTTATTAGCGTCTATAGGAATAGCGTGTATAATCATGATTTTTAAAAGTCGTAAATCAGATGAAGAATTAGAAGAAATAGAAGACTTAACCGAAGAAGAACAAGAAGTCGATGAAAAAGTAAGTCAAACCCAAATTGATTTAGCGTCCATGTTAGAACAAATGCAAAAGGATTTAGAAGCCGAACCGGAAGACATAATAACTCATTTTGAACAAGATCAAGAAGAACAATCTATTATTAGTTATCAAGAATTGGTTAAAACCTTAAAAGAAGGTCAAAACAGTAAACATATTGAAGAACCGGTAAAAGAAGAAAGTAAAGGTTTAGTTAAAACTAAACAAGGAGAAGTTACCAAAGTAGAAATACCAGTAATAGAAATAGAAAAAGAACCAGTTGCTAAAAGTGAAGAAGCAAAAATAAATAATAAATTTAAAAAGACGGAAATCATATCGCCAATATATGGTAAAGTAGAAAAACCGTCAAAAGAAGAAACTAGGCGTAAAGCCAAAGAACATATCGAAGATTTATTACAAGAAGATAAAGATTACAAACAAGTATTAGAAGCAACGATGGATTTAACTCCTTTAAAAGAAGAAATAAAAAGAAACGATGAATTTTTAGCGTCTTTAAAAGAATTTCGTCGTAACTTATAGGCCTAAGGCCTTTTTTTAGAAAGTTGGGATATAATGAAATTTATTGTCGAAACATTAGGTTGTAAAGTAAATGTATATGAATCCAATGTTATGATATCATTGTTAGAACAAGCAGGATATAAACAGTGCGAAGTGGGTGAAATAGCCGATATAGTTATAGTCAATACCTGTACTGTAACTAATAAGGCTGATAGTAAATCTTTAAAATTAGTTAGACAACTAATAAGAAAATATCCCAATGCTTATTTAATTGTTGTGGGTTGTTCTAGTCAAAATAATGCCAGTAAATTTATCGAAATTACGGGAGTTGACTTGGTATTAGGAAATGCTGATAAATCTAAAATAGTCGATTATATAAAACAACAAAAAAAGGGGGTATTTATTCAAGATATTGCCAAACAACCTTTTGAAGATATGAAAATCAAGCGGTTTAATCAAACTAGAGCATACGTTAAAATAGAAGACGGTTGTAATAACTTTTGTAGTTACTGTATAATTCCTTATGTAAGAGGAGAAATAAGAAGTAAACCTTTAAACGAAGTTATTACCGAAATAAAAACTTTAGTAAAAGAAGGATATAAAGAAATTGTTTTAACTGGCATTCATACCGGTCATTATGGAGCCGACCTTAAAATAAGTTTTGCCACCTTGTTAAAAAATATTGTTTTGATACCTCATTTAGAAAGAATCAGAATATCGTCTATTGAAATAACCGAATTAACTGATGAAGTATTAGAATTATTTAAAAAATATGATATATTAGTAGACCATTTACACATTCCTTTACAATCGGGAAGCGATACCGTTTTAAAACGGATGAATCGTAAATATGATACTAAATACTTTATCGATAAAGTAAATAAAATAAGAAAAATAAGACCTCTTATTTCACTTACTACCGATGTTATTACGGGTTTTCCTGGTGAAACCGAAGAAGAATTTAACGAAACTATAGAAACGATAAATAAAATTAAATTTTCTAAAATTCATGTTTTTCCATATTCTATCAGAAAAGGTACTAAAGCGGCCTTAATGGATAATCAAATACCGGAAAATGTAAAGAAAAAAAGAGTTGATATTCTTTTAAAACTAAGTGAAGAATTAGAAAAAGAATACTTTAGTAAATTTATCAATAAAGAAGTTATATTTTTACCAGAAATTGAAAGAAACGGTTATATAATAGGACATACGGGCAACTATTTACTAATTAAAATTAAAGGTGACAAAAGTGAATGTAATCATGATATCAAAGTCAAAATAACCGAAATGCAGTATCCATATTTAATAGGAAATAAAATAGACATATCGTAAAAATTTTAGTATAATAAAATAAAGAATAGAGGGATAAAATGGAAAAACAAAATAAAACAGCTATATTAGGAATAGGATTGTTCTTTTTACTAATCGGTATTTTTATTTTTCAAATGTTACAAAGAAGAATGAATAGTGATCCTTTACTTAGTGCCGAAAATGTTGTCGATGAACAAAAGGAAAAACTAAAAGCCAGTGCCAAAAGTATCTATGAAAAAGTTGGTGAATACGGTTTAGAACATAATTATAAAGAAAAAGGTATTATGTTTGATTTTTCTTTAACTACGTCAACCGATGAAGTAGTAGCGGGAAATACTTTAAATTATGAAGGAGAAAAAGCAACTAGTGGAAAACTCTTTTTGGATGTCGACGGTTCTATCCAAACAATTGAAAACTTAAAAATAGGTCCTTATTATTGTATAAATGAAGGAACAATTATTTGTAATAGTGACAATCGAATAGATACAGCAGTCACCAAGTATAAAGATTGGAATATAGGTAGTATCGTTACTCTTCAAAACAAAAGTAGATGGCAAGTAGTCAAAAACGATTTAAAATATAGTAAAAAAATAACTTTGGCTAGTTTAGATATATTAGATATCAATCAAGATGGAAAAATAACCGAAGAAGATATGTTACCATACGATAGTAAAGGTAAAACCGAATATAAAGTAGAAGAAGGTAACATAGGTTATAATTTAAATCAATATTTTGGGGGAAGTAACATTAGTGTTAGTTCGGTTAGATTACTTACTAAAGATGAAGCCGAAAAATTAAAAACAGTTGTCGATTTAAGTAAACAGGCTTTTTGGATTCAAGATGTCAAAGATAAAAAAGTAGCCACTTATTCTGATAAAATAACTTATCAAAAGGCCACTGACAAAGCCTATGTAAGACCAGTAATTGAAATAACTAAAGACCAAATTGTAGACTAATTCTAACTTTCGTGTTATAATGAACTAGTCTTTTTTAAAGAAGAAAGGAGGGAAATATGTCAAAAATAAGAATCTTTGCTTTAGGTGGATTAAACGAAGCCGGTAAAAATATTTATGTAGTAGAAGTAGACCAAGATATATTTGTATTAGATGCCGGACTTAGATACGCCGATGATAAAATGTTGGGAATCGATTACATTTTACCTAATTATGATTATTTAAAAACAAATGAAAAGAGAATCAAAGGTTTATTTTTAACCCATGGTCATGATGAACAAATGGGAGCCGTTTCCGATATATTAGAAGAATTACCTAATTTAAATATCTATGGAACCGATTTTACTATCGAAATTTTAAAGACAGATTTACAGGGTAAAAAAGCCAATTTACACGTTATTGAACCACATCGTAGTATCAAATTTGGCAATGTTAGTGTTTTTCCTATTTCTTTAACCCACTCAGTACCAAGAAGTGTCGGTTATGTTATAAATACTAAAGATGGCGCTATTGTTTATACTGGAAACTTTGTTTTTGATCAAAGAATGCTTGGGGCTTATAAAATGGATATTGGTAAACTGGCCTATGTAGGAAAACAAGGAGTTTTATGTTTACTTAGTGAATCTAAATATGCGGAAAAATTAGGTTATACATCACCTAACAACCATATTGGTTCAATTATTAGAGAAAATATTGAAGATGTCGATGGCAGAATTTTAATCAACATTTTTCAAGCCCAATTTTATCGTATTCAAGAAATATTAGAACAAATAGAAGCCGTAGATAAAAAAGTTGTTATTTTAGGTAAAACTTTAGAAAATTTAATAAGAAAAGCCATTGAATTAGGTTACATGCAATTTGATGTAAAAAGAATCCTTGGTTTATCACATATCAATGACGATGCTATTATTGTTTTAATTTCTGATGAAAGAGAAAAACCTTTTTCTAATATGAGTAGAATTATTAAAGGATATGATAAATTTGTTAAATTAACGCCTGAAGATAAAGTAATATTTGCTTCACCGGTATATGAAGGAATGGAAAAAAGTGCTACTAGAATATATGATGATGTAGCCAAATTAGGCGCTGATATATTTATTTTATCTAGTAAAAAATATTTAGGTAATCATGCATCTAGTGAAGATTTGATGATGATGTTAAATCTTATGAATCCTAAATACTATATGCCAGTTATTGGAGAATATCGTCATCAAGTTGCCAATGCCAACAATGCGAGAAAAGTCGGTTTAAAAGACGATCAAATCTTGTTACGTTTAAATGGACAAGTAACTACATTTATCGATGGTAAATTAGTAGAAACTGGAGAAACTGTCAATGTCGATGAAATATTAGTTGATGGTAAAACAGTTGGTGATGTTGGAGAAATGGTTGTCAAAGATAGAGAGATACTAAGCGATAATGGAATTGTTATAGTAAGTGCTACTATCGATAAACAGACTAAAAAAGTTGTGGCTGGTCCGGAAATAGCAACTAGAGGTTTCATCTATGTAAAGGATAATATTGATTTGATGAAAGAGGCTAAAAATTTAGCAAGTACAGTTATTTTGGAAAATATAAAAGATAACTATGTTGATTTCAATAAAATAAAAACTGGTATAAGAGAAAAATTAGGAAAATACTTTTATAAACAAACGGAATGTAAACCGATGATTTTAATCGTCATACAAGAAGTTGTTATTTAAGACTAGACTTTGTTTAGTCTATTTAATTAAAAAGTCAAGTGCAACTTTTAGAATAATCTATAATAAGTAATTAATGCGATTTTATGCCGAGAAAAC
>CANQHO010000064.1 GCA_947623815.1 uncultured Bacilli bacterium
TTTTATTTTCTGCATCCTTTACTTAGTCGCATTTAGTCTGACTTTTATGGGTTGCATTTACCTTGAAATTTTACCTTCACTAACTTCTTCTTTAATTTCATAATAAGCCCGAACTTTATTTTCAATTTCCAAGGCTAATTCTTTGTTTTTCTTGAACAATTCCTTAACATTTTCTTTACCTTGTCCTAATTTTTCCCCTTGGTATGAATACCAAGCCCCACTTTTTTCGATAACATTACATTCCGTGGCTAAATCTACTATTTCTCCTTCATGAGAAACACCTTCACCATACATGATATCGACAACACAAGTTTTAAAAGGTGGAGCCATTTTATTTTTAACAACTTTAACGTTAGTTTTGTTTCCAATAACGTTAGTTCCATCTTTAATTTGTTCAGATCTTCTAATTTCTAGACGAACTGATGAATAAAATTTCAAAGCCCGTCCCCCCGGAGTAGTTTCCGGATTACCAAACATAATACCAACTTTTTCTCTTAATTGATTGATAAAAATAGCAACTGTATTAGTTTTACTAATAACCCCTGATAATTTTCTTAAGGCTTGAGACATAAGTCTGGCTTGTAGTCCCACATGACTATCACCCATTTCTCCTTCAATTTCGGCTTGTGGCACTAAAGCTGCTACTGAATCGATAACAATAATACTAATTGCTCCACTTCTAACTAAAGCCTCACAAATTTCTAACGCTTGTTCACCATTATCTGGTTGCGATAATAGCAATTCGTCAATATTGACTCCTAATTTAGCGGCATATACAGGATCTAAAGCATGTTCCGCATCGATAAAGGCTGCTCTACCGCCCTTTTTTTGAGCTTCGGCTATCGCATGTAAGGCAAATGTTGTTTTACCACTACTTTCTGGTCCATATATTTCAATTATTCTTCCTTTTGGATAACCTCCAATTCCCAAATTGATATCTAAAGATAAGGAACCAGTAGAAATTACATCTATTTTTTGATGAGGATGTTCCCCTAATTTCATTACTGATCCTTTCCCAAATTGTTTTTCTATATCGGCTAATACCTGATCTAGTGTTTTGTCATTGGTCGCTTTTGCCATATTTATTTCCTCCTTGTAAATCTAAACTAATTATAACTTACTTTAAAACAGTTGTCAATACTTTTTGCGAACATTTGTTTTTGAAAATTATTCTGTTAAAATTAAAAAAGATTTGACCAATTTTTCAAATCTTTCTTACAATTCTATTTTTTCATCTTGTTCAATTTTTTTAAGTCTTTGAATCATTTCATCTTTTATATCTTTATCGACAATTAAATCTTCTTCTATTTTTTCTTTTGGTTCTTCTTTTTTACGATTGCGCACTGGTTTCGGGAATAAATACGGTTTAGCCATTCCGTAATATTGATAGGCTGATACAATCGATAAAACACACGCTATTAGAAGTAATACATCGGACACTTGAAAATTTAAAAGTTCAAATGGTAAATTATAAAATAAAGTAAGTACTATTCCTACCATTAAACAAGCCGATTTTATCTTACCACTATATATCGCTCCGACAACTTGTCCTTTAGAACCAATTATCATTTTTACCGAATCTACAAAAATGTCGCGAACTACTATAATAACAGGAATTACCACGGAAATAAAACCAACAGACGCTAAAATAATTAAAACTGAGTCAACTAATATTTTGTCAGCAATCGCATCCATCATCTTTCCTAAATCAGTTACTAGATTGTATTTTCTAGCAATATATCCATCCACAAAATCTGATAAAGAGGCTATCATGAATAAAAATCCCGCTATGATATATTTAATATCAACTACAATAGATTCATTGATAAACAACTTAGGAGTCACAAACCCAGCGGCATCAAAAGGAAAAAGTAAGATAAAAATAAGAGTTATGGACAATAAAATTCTCGCAAAAGTTATTTTATTTGGTAAATTCATATCAATCTCCTATCTTACTAGTTTGTTCGACTTCTTCTTTTTCAAAATCCGGACTTTGGAAAGAAGAAATAATATAATATCCTAAGGCTACTATTAAAAAAGAAACAACTACGTAAAAAACTATCGGAGAAACTCGTATTTGTTTTTTATGTTCTAAAGTATAAGGAGAGGCTATTTTACGAACTTCTTTATCTTTTTTTACTTCGGCTTTTTTTTGGGCTTTTTTAATATCATCTAACGATATTTTAGATGTATAGTCAAACAAAAATTCATTAAATTCATCTATCATACTTTCGTAATCTAATCCTAAATATTTAGAATAGTCACGAATAAAATATTTTAAATAGAAAACGTCTTTAAAAGCTTCTTTGTTTCCGGCTTCAATTGCTTCAATTTGATTGGGTCTTAATTTTAAGTCATTAGCGACTTCTTCAATGGATAATCCAATACTTTCCCGCTGTTCTTTTAAGACCTCACCAATCTCTTTCATAGACACCTTCTTTCTTACTTAACAAAAAAATAATATCTTATAAGCCATGTTCTGTACCGTTACCGGCGGTAAACATTTATCTATTGCTTACGCAATCCTAGACTTAGTTCATTTTCCTCATCTAAGTTCCCCTACCATAATTTGGGTTTCTCGCTTGCGGGGTTTACCACGTTCCACTTAAACTATTTCTAGTTTATTCGTCACTTTGGCACTTTTATACCTAATATTACCATATCCTAAGACTTAGGTAACCTCGGAGCCGTTAAGTTTCCTTACCATAGGTTATTTTTTCCCTATGCACAAACACTACCATCATCTCAGATGGTGCGAGCATGGACTTTCCTCTACTTAAAAAGCAGCGTTTACCCAGATATTATTCGTCTTTTCCATAAATAACTTTTTCCAAATTGGAAAGTCTGCGCAATAAATCAGCATTTCCTACTGATGTATCGGATTCAGAGTCTTCTCTCAACACATCAAGTTTGGTTCTAAGTGATCTAATTTCTTGTTTAAGTCTAATATTATCTTCTATAAGTTCCTTTTTATCATTTTCTATCTCTTTAATAATTTCAAAAAACTCTTCGTAATCTCTTATAATTGCATCTAAAAACTTATCAACTTCTTGGGGCCGATAACCCCTAGTATCTATTTTAAATTCTTTTTCTAAAATATCTTTACTAGTAAGTAAAATACGTTCTTGATACATTATTTCCACCTCTTTTTCTTTAATTCATTTTATAAAAAAAAAGGCCTTTTGTCAATATACGACAAAAGTATTTAAGGAAGTCATAAAACTAGTTCTTTTAATATATCTAACATCATCCAACATTTCATCAAAAATTTGATAAACATTTTGATGATCTAACATTTTATCACCTCATCATTACTTTATCACAAAAAAAATTTCTTTTGTTTATATCGACAAAAGTAGAATTTTAATGACAAATATATTTTAATATAGAAAAATATGATAAAATATAGTATAATATATTATGGTGATGAAATGCGTTTAAACAAAACAGCTAGTTTAGGGCTAATAAACTATGGAAAAAGGGGTATGACATTAGAAGATGATATCAATCAAACTAATAAATTTTACTTAATCCAAAACCAAGCTGTCATATATAAAAAGCCAACTCCAATTACCATCGTTAAAGTAAATTATCCCAATCGCGAACACGCAGTTATTAAAGAAGCATACTTTAAAACACCATCAACTACCGATTATAACGGTATTTATAAAGGAAAATATATTGACTTTGAGGCTAAAGAGACTAAACTTTCTAGTTTTCCACTTTCCAATATTCATGAACACCAAATTTCTCACTTAAGAAAAATTGTTGAACATGGTGGCATTGGATTTTTGATAGTTCGTTTTATCAAAGAAAACAAAACTTATTTTTTAGAGGCTAGTAAGTTGTTTAATTTTTTAGAAACCGAAACCAGGAAGTCGATACCAATTAGTTATTTTACCGAAAACGGTTTTATAATACCCGATAAATACCAACCGCGAGTTGATTATTTAAAAGTTATAGATAAACTTTATAAAGGAGATTTACTATGAAAAAATTTGTTAAAGAAAATAGCGATATAATAATAGTTACCTTAGTTAGTGTTGTCGCCTTTATCCTAGGCTGCCTTTCTATAGGTATTCTATGGTCGTTAATTATAATTGGAATTGTAGATTTATCATTTATTATTCCTAGATTTATGAAAGGAAAAAGAAAAACGATGAAAAAAACAAGTAGTAAACACGCTAACACCAATCAAAATAGTGGTAACAAAAAAACAAGTAGTCGCAAGAAAAAAATAATAATTAGAATTTTATTTACTATTTTCTGTGCTATTTGTATTGCCGGTATTGTTGGCGTAGTAGCATTCTATCTATATATTGCTAGTACGGCACCTGCCTTTAAAGCTGAAGAACTTTATAAAAAAGAATCTTCTACTTTATACGATATTAACGGTGATTTATATGCGACTTTAGGTAGTGAAAACCGAACTTTAGTCACTTACGATGAACTACCAGAAGTTTTAATAAACGCCATAGTTGCGACAGAAGATTCTAGATTTTTCCAACATGGTGGAGTCGACTGGGCTAGATTTTTAAAAGCCAGTATTGGTCAATTATTAGGAAATAGTGATGCTGGTGGAGCTTCAACCTTGACCATGCAAATTGCTAAAAATGCTTTTACCGATGCTAATCAAAGAACTGGTATAGCCGGTATCAAAAGAAAATTTACCGATGTATATATTGCTATAAATAAAATAGAAAAAAAATACTCTAAAGAACAAATTATGGAATTTTATGTTAACTCTTACTACCTAGGTAGTGGGGCAAGTGGAGTTCAACAAGCCGCTAGAACTTACTTTAATAAAGACGTCCAAAACATTAACTTAGCGGAAGCCGCTTTAATAGCCGGTCTATTCCAAGCCCCAGATAGTTACGATCCAACCAAAAACATCGATGCCGCTAAAGACCGTCAAAAAATCGTTTTACAACTTATGAATCGTCATGGTTATATTACTAAAGAAGAAATGGATGCTGCTTTAGCAATCGACTTAAAAGATTTAGTAGTCGATGGTGATGATGGTGAACTTGGAACTAAAAAAGAATTTCAACCATACATCGATACCGTTATTAGTGATGTAACAAGCAAAACTGGTAACAGCCCTTATGATGTTCCAATGAAAATCTATACAACCATGGATCCTGATAAACAAAAACACATGAACGATATAATGACTGGTAAATCATATAAATGGCAAAACGATGTCGTTACCGCTGGTGTAACCGCCATAAATGTCAAAGATGGTTCCATTGCAGCCGTACTTACCGGTAGAAAAAGTGGGGCTAGAAACTTCAACAATGCTACCCAACTTAGTAACCAAATCGGTTCGACATCTAAACCATTATATGACTATGGTCCAGCCATCGAATATGAAAACTGGTCACCTGCCTATCCAGTAGTTGACGAACCTATTAGTTATTCTAATGGTAACAAAATAAATAACTGGGATTCTAAATACAATGGCTTAATGACGGCTAGAACCGCTTTAGCCCAATCAAGAAATATTCCAGCCTTAAAACTTTTCCAAGTAAATAAAAATGCCAACGTTAAAAAATTCGTTACGGCTTTAGGATTACATCCAGAAACTGGTAGCAATGGTATCTTACATGAAGCCCATTCTATCGGTGGTTACACTGGTGAATCACCACTTTCTATGGCTGTTGCCTATGCCGCATTTGCTAATGGTGGTTATTACGTTGAACCACATACGTATACTAAAATAGTATATACCGATAGTGATGGCGATGATTCCAACGATAAAGTAGAAGAATTTAAACCAGAAAAACGAAAAGTTATGAGTGAAGAAACTGCTTACATAGTTTACGACATGTTAAAATCAGCGGCAACTTGGGGACTTGGTACAGAAGCCCATATCAATGGAGCCGAATTTGGTGCCAAAACCGGTACTTCAAACTATGATACCGCCACTTTGAAAGCCAAAGGTCTTCCAAGTAGTGCCATCAACGATTACTGGGTTTG
>CANQHO010000065.1 GCA_947623815.1 uncultured Bacilli bacterium
AGGAAGAAAAAATATAGAAATTGTAGATAGATAAAAGAAGAAACAGGTAGTTTGCATTAAAACTATGCACACTACCAGTTAGAAAGAGAGTGAATAATATGAAAAAAGGATTTACCTTGATTGAAGTATTAGCAACCTTTTCGGTTATATTGATACTTATGATGATTATTGTACCAGTAGTAGTAAGTCAATTAAAAAAGTCTAAAGAAACCGCTTTAACAACCCAGATTTCTTTAATAGAAAAAGCCGCTTCTAATTATGCGATTGAACATCCGGAAAATTTAGACGAATATAATTTAAATGACAGTTATGTATCCATAGCCGAATTACAAAGTTTAAAGTATTTGGAAAAAGGAACTATTAAAAATCCAGTTACTAGAAAAGCCATGAACGGTTGTGTAGTAATAAGTTATGACAGTGAAAAAAGTTTATACAACTACACTTATAAAGAAGAAACTTGCGATTCTTTAAAATTAAGTACTACCAGTTTAGTATCGGCTTATGAACAAATTTTAGAAAAAAATGACGTTATAACTTCTGGTGTCGGTTTATATGAAATGGACAACGAATATGTTTACCGAGGACTTACGCCGAATAATTACATAACAGTAGATAATACTTTATATCGTATTTTAAGTTTAAATAAAGAAAATAAAACTATCAAAATTATTAAAGATAGCGGCGATACTAAAGTTTGGCAAGAAGATAGTAAAGTTAAAGATAACAGTTTTAGAGTATCTAGTGTCTATACTTATTTAAATACTAATTTCTATCAAACATTATCCGAAAATTTAAAAAAACATATCGTCGATAATGCCACTTGGGATACGGGAATAGGAGATTTTAAAGAAGCCTCATATCAAGCTATTAAAAGTGTCAGTTCTCTATCGAATATAAATGCGAATATCGGTTTATTATCCGTATATGAATATACCAGAGCCTCTTTAAATGAATCTTGTCAAAAAGACTTTTTAGATAGCAATTGTACTGGTAAAAACTATTTATCTAAAGGTAAGAAAATTTGGTTACTAAATAGTGATGAAACTAAAACTTGGTTTGTTAATGAAGAGGGAAAAGTAGCCGAAACAACTAGTCCAAATACCGCGGCTATATATCCAGTATTTGTTTTAAAACCAAACGTTACGGTAACTGGGGAGGGAACTAAAGATACCCCATACATTTTAAATGTTTAAAATGAATAGTTTAACTATTCTTTTTCTATTAAGGAGGAATATATGAAAGAAATAATTGATAAATTAACTTGTTTAAATAAAACGATTGCTTCGATGGAATCTTGTACCGGAGGTGGCTTGGTAAATGCGATTACCAATGTCGAAGGTGCTAGTGAAGTAATTAAATATAGTGCCGTTACTTATTCTAATGAATACAAAATAAAGATGGGAGTTTCTAAAGATATTATTGATAAATATACTGTCTATAGTATTGAAACGGCTAGAAATATGGCTTTTTGTATTTCCGAATATGCTCAAGCTAATTTGGGAATTGGAATTACTGGTAAATTAAATAAGGTGGATAATTATAATCCTTATGGTGATGATGGAACAGTTTTTGTAAGTATTTTTGATAAGGATAATAATACTTATTACGATTTAGTTATTAAAACCACCAAAGAAAATAGAATGGAAAATAAAAATTTGATTATTGATGAAATTATTCAAAAACTAAAGGAAATTTTGGATATAAAATAAGTACTTTTGTTATTTTAAAAAACATGTTATAATTAGTATGAAGGAGAAAGTGTATGGATCATAGTATAATATCTATTCAAAGATATCCCGAAGATTTAAATGAAGTTTTAAAATATTTAAAAAAAGATGAAGAAATGTTTTTATATACCAATTTGATTTGTGAATTTAAAATAAATCAAAAAGATTTGAAAACTAGTCAATTTCATTCAGCGTTAGATGATAAAAAAAATATTATTTTATTTTCTAAACAAGAGGGTATTACTAAAAATGATATTATAAAAAAATTTGAGCAGTATCCAATGTGCCATATAACTTTTTTTCAAGATACCTTAGAGTTAGATGATAGCGATTTTATTTTAGATTTCATGCATTCGGCAACCATGTTAGAAAAGGCTATTTTAACAACTTTGGAAAGTGGTAATAACGATTGTGATTTTTATCCTTATATCGGGGGAGAATTTATAGTTAAATTGGGTAATAATAATTATACCCAGTCATTTAGAGGACTAATCCAGATGAATAATAAAATATTACTTTTGATGAATCAAAAAAATAAATCTTTAATCAAAGTAAATGATGTATTTAAATTGATGCAAAAGTATAATATGGATTGTCATTATTATGAATGTGGGGAACCTAATTTATCTTATTTTTCTAAGCAGTCTAGTTTTAAAAACTAATTTTTCTTTTGGAATAATGCTAAAAAAACAAAAATAAAATGAAATAAGAGGTTAGTTATGAAAAATATAAAAAAGAAAGTTTTTTTTCTCCTAAAATTGTTAATTATTTTATCTGTAATTTTTCTTCTTATTATGTTTGGAATCAACAGCTATGTCAAATTTTCGGTCCATAGTAAAATTATTGGGGTGTCACAAGTAGAACATATTGATCCTGATTGTATTTTAATATTAGGAGCGGCCGTAAGACCGGATAAGACACCAAGTCCGATGTTGGAAGACCGACTTAAAAAGGGGATTGAAATATATAATAAATATAAAATTAACCGCATACTTATGAGTGGGGATAATCGTTCTAAAGATTATGATGAAGTGGATGTCATGAAACAATATGCCATCGATAAAGGTGTTCCCGCCCGTCATATTTTTACCGATCCAGCGGGATTATCTACTTATGAAAGTATTTATCGGGCTAAAAAGTTATTTGGTTCTAAAAAGGTAGTTATTGTTACCCAACAATACCATTTATATAGAGCGTTATATATTGCCAAAAAATTAGATTTAGATGCCTATGGGGTACCTACTATGAAAAAAGATTATACTAATCAACAAAGTAGAAATATAAGAGAAGTTTTGGCTCGAATAAAAGATTTTTTGGTTACTTTTATTGATCCAATGGCTCCCGTTGATGAATCGACAACTATAAACAGTGATTTACCAGAAATACCTGAGGAGTAATCCTCTTTATGCTGAAGTAGCTCAGTTGGTAGAGCAATTCACTCGTAATGAATAGGTCGCAAGTTCAAGTCTTGTCTTCAGCACCAGATAGATACTAAACTCGGACTTTTCGAGATTAAATATAAAAACTACTCTCAAAATTAAATTGAGAGCAGTTTTATTTTTGTCAATTTAGATTTTTTAAAATTTCTTCAAAATTATTGCATTTTATTGATAGTGTATATTATTTACCGAGGTGTGCCTAGGAAACTTTTGATGCCCTAGGTCTTTTTCATTTTTATAGAAATAAGTATAATTATTATAGAATTAAATTGTTTATTTATTTGTTGTGATGGTTTTTAATTATTTTATTTTACAGAGTGACCGAAAAGCGACCGAAAAGTGACCGAAAATATTGATAAAATTATTATAATTGTTTATACTAATATTGGGTGAAAATTTTTATGTATATAGAATCTGAAACAGTAGAATTAAAACAAGAACTAAATAAAAATATAAAAAAAGAAATTGTCGCATTTGCTAATTCTAAGGGTGGAACGATATATATTGGTATTACTGATACTGGGAAAATATTAGGGTTAAAAGATATAAAAAGCGATATTGAATCATTAAGTGGAATGATAAGAGAAGGTATAATTGGTAATTTAACAACATATACCGATATAGAAATTAAAGAAGTTAATAAAAAAGATATTATTGAATTACATATTACCTCTGCCCCAGAAAAGCCTTACTATCTAGCCGATAAAGGATTAAAATCTAGTGGAGTATATATAAGACATGGTTCATCTACTATCCAAGCAACCGATGAAATAATTAGAAAAATGTTAATAGAGTCTTCTAAAAAAAGTTTCGAAGAGGAAATATCAAATGTACAAGAATTAACATTTGATTATGCTAAGGAAATATTTAAAAAAAGAAATATTGAATTTTCAAATGAAAAATTTAAAAGTTTAAAAATGATAACAGATAATAAATTTAATAATTTAGCACTTTTACTTTCCGACCAAAACCCATACACAGTAAAATGTGCTATATTTGATGGTACAAATAAAATATTATTTAAAGATAGAAAAGAATTATCTGGATCATATTTAAAAATTGTGGAAGATGCTTTTTATTATATGAATTTATCTAACCATATAAATTCAACATTTAATGGATTACAGAGAATTGATAAAAAAGATTATCCAGATTTTTCAATCAGAGAAGCATTATTAAATGCTATAATTCATAGAGATTATTATTTTAATGGTAGTATATTATTATCAATATTTGATGATAGAATTGAAATTAATTCAATTGGTGGATTGATTAGTACCTTATCTTTAAATGATGTATATAATGGTGTATCTGAATCAAGAAATCCTAATTTTGCTGAAATATTTCATAGATTAAATTATGTTGAAAATTATGGTACTGGTATAGGAAGAATAATAAATGAATATCAAGAATTTAAATTAAAACCAATAATTGAATTAACAGAAAATGTTTTTAAAATAATATTACCCAATTTAAACTATATTGAAAATAATAAAAAGGAATTTAATAATATGACTCAAGAAGAAATTATTACAGAATATGTTAAGAAAAAAACAAAAATAACTAGATTAGAGGTAGAAAAAATATTAAATATAGGAAATACAAGGTCTAAACAAATTATTAATAAATTATTAGAAGATGACATTTTAATTAAAAAAGGTATTGGGAAAAATACATATTATGTATTAAAATAAAATTTATTAAATGTTAATAAATTAAATAGTTATAATCTGAAAGTATCATATGGGGAAATCTGCTCTAATTTTTTTGAAATTTTATTGTTTTGAAAAAAGTTTTTTTAAGAAATGAGTGATTAAAATGGTAAATGTTATTAAGTAAAAAACGGAGTTTAATGATAGTATATTAAGTTGTTCCACAATGTGAAACTAGTTAAGTTGCGAATATAATTTGCCTTATGTTATAATAAATACATAAAATAGAAGTAATTTTTATATTAAGGGTGAGGATGTAATGAATAAAATATTTAATCAAATAAACCGTTTTTTTTCTAAAAGTATTAAATTTTTATTTTTAGGATATTTAATTGTTTGGATTTTTGGCCTTATTACTTTCGGATTGACATCACTTTTGTATACCAATACTGATACCGATAATGTAAAATTGGCGGATGGTTTTACAATATCTTCATATAATGTTGTATTAGATGTCAATGAAGATAATAAAATAGATGTTACAGAAAATTTAACTGTTAATTTTTCAAGTGCTTATAAACATGGAATATATAAATTTACCCCATTATGGTTACAATATACTGGTCAAGATGGAAAAACTATCAAAAGAAAGGCCCGGATATCCAATTATCAAGCGGTTGGAGAAACTTATAGTTTGGATACAGTAAAAAGAAAAGCCCGTATTAAAATAGGTAGTGCCGATAGATATGTTGATGTTGGGGAAAAGACTTATGTAATTAAATATACATACGATATGGGAAAAGATCCTTATAAGAATTTTGACGAACTAATATTTCATGCTTATGGAGATTATTGGGGAACAGAAATAAAAAATGCTTCAATCGAGGTAAATATGCCTAAAAGTATAGAAGGGTATAAAGTTAATTTTTTTATCTTCTAGGAAAGTGCTTCGTAAATTAGAAAATAAAAACACATTAAAATAAATTTAAAATTTTTGTTA
>CANQHO010000066.1 GCA_947623815.1 uncultured Bacilli bacterium
GTGATACTATGAGTTTAACAGCGGGAATTGTTGGTTTACCCAATGTCGGGAAATCGACATTATTTAATGCCATAACAAAACAAAAAATATTGGCGGCTAATTATCCTTTTGCCACAATTGATCCTAATGTTGGTATGGTTACAGTACCGGATGAAAGATTAGACTTTTTAACAAATTTATATAATCCTAAAAGAACAATCCCTACTACTTTTGAATTTACTGACATTGCCGGTTTAGTAAAAGGAGCCTCTTTAGGTGAAGGTTTAGGAAATCAATTTTTAAGTCATATCAGAGAAGTGGATGCTATATGTGAAGTAGTTAGGTGTTTTAATGATGATAATATTGTTCATGTTGAAGGAGGAATAGATCCGATTAGGGATATAGAAATTATCAATGTTGAACTAATGCTAGCCGATTTAGAAGTTGTACAAAATCGGCTTAATAGAATTGGGAAAAAAGCCGCGATGACAAGAGATAAATCTATTGCCAAAGAAGTGGAATTATTAAATATATTAAAAGACTGTTTAGGACAAAACCAACCAATTAGAACTTTAGACTTAACCGAAGAAGAAGAAAAAATTATTAAAAATTTTAACCTTTTAACGAAAAAACCAATTATTTATATGGCCAATGTAGCCGAAGAAGATTTATTAGAAAATACTAATCCATATGTTGAAAAATTAAAAGAATATGCCCAAATTGAAAATGCGGAAGTAATTGTAGTAAGTGCTAAAATCGAAAGTGAATTAGCCGATTTAGAAGATTCAGAAAAAGAAGAATTTATGAATGATTTAGGAATAAAAGAAAGTGGATTAAATCAGTTAATCAAAGCCACATATAAATTACTAGGTCTAAAAACATTTTTTACGGCTGGAAAGGATGAAGTAAAAGCCTGGACTTTTAAAAATGGTATGAAAGCCCCAGCCTGTGCTGGAATAATTCACACCGATTTTGAAAAAGGATTTATTAAAACCGAAGTAATGAGTTATGATGATTTAAAAAATCTTGGTAATGAAATAAAAGTCAAAGAAAATGGTAAATTAAGACTTGAAGGTAAAGATTATATTATGCAAGATGGAGATATATGTGTATTTAGATTTAATGTTTAAAACAATATCTAAAGCATATAATTAAAGTAAAAAAAATAGTAGACTTTTTCTTAATAGTCTGTTATAATCTATAACGAGTAATAAATTACTCCTTGCTTTAACAAGCCAAAGACCATAAGGAGGTGGAAAAAATGAGACAATATGAAATTATGTTTATTGTAAAACCAACTCTATCTGAAGAAGATATAAAAAATGTAGTAGTTAATTTTGAAAATATATTAACTTCAAATGGGGCTAAAATTTTAGATAAACAAGATATGGGTCAAAAAGAATTAGCTTATGAAATTAAAAAAATGAAGAGTGGATATTATTACCTATTTACTTTAGAGGCTAATGATGATAAAGCAATCAAAGAATTTGACCGTTTAGCGTTAATAAATGGAGATATAATACGTCATTTGATTACAAAAATAGAAAATTAGAAGTGAGGTAATCATGAATAAAGTTTTACTTATTGGTAGATTAACTGCCAAACCAGAATTGAGATATACTGGGTCAAATATACCATATGTCCGATTTACTTTAGCGGTAAATAGATCGTTTAATCGGGATAGTAATAATGGACCAACCGCAGATTTTATCGGTATTATCGCTTGGAGAAAACAAGCGGAAAATATATGTAATTATTTAGATAAAGGTTCGCAAGTATCTGTAGAAGGTCGCATTCAAACAGGAAGTTATGATAAAGATGGACAACGTGTTTACACTACTGATATAGTGGCGGATACTGTTCAATTTTTAGAAAGAAAATCAAGTCGTTCTGGACAAGATAATTCTAGTCCATACGATTATCAACCAGAACCTGTATATAATGGACCATCAACTCCAGAAGTAGATATCAATCAAGATGATCCATTTGCGGATTTTGGAGATAGTGTTTCTATAGATGATAATTTCCTAGAATAATAAAAGGAGGAAAACTATGGCTGAATTTCGTAGAAAAAAGAAAAAAGTATGTCAAATGTGTGCTGGGAAACCAGTTGACTATAAAAATGTTGAAGTTATAAAAAAATATGTAAGTGCTGATAGAGGAAAAATTTTACCTCGCAGAATTACAGGAACTTGTGCTAGACATCAAAGACATGTTGCCAACGAAGTAAAAAAGGCTCGTTTTATGGCTTTAATACCATTTGTAAAGTAAGGATTCCTTACTTTATTTTTTCTATCTTATTTTAAAAAAAACTGTTATAATGAATATAGGTGTTATTATGCAAGAAAATGAATATGTTTTAAAAACTTTAGAAAATGGTAAACAAATAACCGTTAGAGATTTACAACTAGCCTTACTTCCGATTATGGATGAAATACATAGAATATGTGAAAAAAATCATATTCCATATTGTTTAATAGCCGGTTCAGCCTTGGGTATTTGTAATTATCAAGGATTTATCCCTTGGGATGATGATATGGATATTGCTATACCTAAGGAATATTATTCAAAGTTTATTGAAGCCTTGAAAAAAGACTTAAAAGATGATTTTTATTTTCAATGTTTTGAAACAGATAAAAAATATAATGTTTTGATACCTAGTATGAAAATAAGAAAAAAAGGTACTTATATTGCTGAAGTGAATTATTTACTTAAAAATAAATGTCCAGGTGATGGTATATTTATCGATGTTGTAACCTATGAGCATATGGCTGATAATAAAAAAATAGATGAATTATATCGTTTAATACCAAGAGTTCTTATGGTACCAATAGTATTGCTGGATAATATGAATTTTAATCCTGTATTTTTAAAAAAGTTGGTTTTAAAATGGTCTAATCACTACAGTGAAAAATATAAAAATAGTCATTCTATTTCTCAATCAATTGCTATTCCTTGGGAAAAATTTATGAAAGAACCTATTTTTGATGAAAAAGATATTTATCCAGTTAAACTGTATGATTTTGAAGGTAGAAAATATTATTCATATAACAATATTAAAAAAGTTATGAAAAAATGGTATGGACCTAACTGCTTAAAAAAATGGAATGGTAAAGAGTGGGTGGAAACATTACCAATTGAAAAAAGGAAACCTAAGCATTCAGTTGATTTATCATTAGACCATGATAAAATAGGTTATCAAAAGTCAGTTACTGGTTATTTATATGCTATATTAGTATTGATAATATCTTTGTTTTTAACAGAAAAATTTAAAATTATTGGTTTGATTTTATTTGTTTTTATAATATTTATTACATTTATAAAACATATAATACAAAAAAGAAAATAATGGTGATGTATGAGTAAAGAAAATATATCTATTCAAAGTATGGATCAAGTAAGTATGATATCTAATATTCAAAAAAAACAATTAGAGATATTTAAATACTTTGATAAAATTTGTAAAAAATATGATATTGAGTATTTTCTTATAGAATCTACTTGTCTAGATGCTGTAACTAAAAAAGGGTTTAACCCCTACTCTATTTTGTTTTCTATCGGTATGACTAGAAACAATTATGATTTATTTTTAGAAAAGGCATCTTTAGATTTGAAAGAAAAATATGTTATTTCTAATTTTGAAACCGACAAAAAGTATACTTTGATTGGATCAAATACTAAGTTGGGATTAAAAGATACTTATTTAAAAACTAAATCTTTTCAAACTTTTAGTCACAATTCATTTCATGGTATATATTTATCTATCAATGTATTAGATTATACATCCTCTAATATTGTTGTTAGAAATATTCTTAATTTTTTAAATAAATTAGTGTTGAATATTTTATTTTTACTAGATTTAGTTTATATAAACTTTATTCCTTTAAAAAAAGTACATAGTTTTATTGTTACTACTTTATCAAGACATTATAGTCGAAAAAATAAAATTGTTTTTACAACTAATTTGTTGAAAAAATCGACTACTCTTCCCTATCAAGATTTATATCCCCTAAAAAAAATAGAATTTGAAAAAATAGAAACTTTTATACCTAATAATTATGAAATTTATTTAAAAAAACAATTTGGTCATTACCAACAAGCATCTACTATAAATAAAGTTGATAAAAAAATAGTTAAGAAATTAGATTTAAACAATTGTAATAATAAAACTAAATCATTTAGAGGTTTTTATTATACAATAATGCTTTTAATTATTTCTTTAATTTTATTTAATGATTTTAGTTTTTCAGTATTAGGAATTGCTATATTGATTTTTGGAGTAACTTTGTTGTATCATATAAACTATCCTAAATAAGGAGGTATTATGGGAATAAAAACAAAACAATATGGTTCTTTAATCATCATATCAGGAACAACTTGTGCTGGTAAGGGAACAATTATAAACAAACTGTTGGAAAATAATGATGAAATGACTTTGTCTATTTCATATACATCGCGACCAATGCGAAAAGGTGAAAAGAATGGCGTTGATTATTATTTTGTAACTAGAGAAGAATTTGAAAGAAAAATTCAAAATGGGGATTTTCTAGAATATGCGAAAGTTAGATATGGAGAATATTTTGGAACACCTAAAGCGGAAGTTGAAGAAATTTTACAAACTGGTAAAGATGTGTTATTAGAGATTGACGTTCAAGGGGCTGAACAAATTAAAAAAATGTTTCCTGAAACTATTTTAATTTTTATAATGGCTCCAAGTATGGAGGAAGTTAAAAGAAGAATTAAAGCCCGTGGTTTGGAAACTAATGAACAAATTATAGACAGATTTAAAACGGCTTATAATGAAATCAATGAAGTATCAAAATATAATTATATTGTTGTGAATGATGAAGTTAATAAAGCCGTTGAAAAAGTTAAGGCTATTTTGTTATCAGAAAAATGTCGAGTTGATAGAATTGAAGAAATAGCAGTAGAAAATCAAGAAGAAATCATCCATGAATTTTTAATGGATAAAGAATTTGATAATGAGATAAAAACAATTAGTGAAAGAATGGAACAATAACCATTCTTTTTATTTTCAATAAAAGTGCTTTGTAAATTAAGAAAATAAATCCTATATCAACAAATAATATAGGATTTATTTTTAAATTAAATAATTTTACTTATTATTTTTCCTTAAATTCACCTTATCATTAAAATCAATAAATATATATTCTTCATTGATTAAAATGCTAACGTTGATTTTATTATTTTCTATATTTCCAAAAGAAACAATCATTTCATTATCAAAGTCCCCGAAAGAATAATGATTGTTTGTATCATATATTTCTAGATCGTTAATATTATTTTCATCATGTTCTGGAATACACTTATATGTTTTATTACTATAATAATTGAAATCATCATTTATAGGGCTATCGATGAAAAATTGTAAGTAACCTTTTTTATTATGTAATTGAAAATATATAGATAAATTACCATAATAATCCATATCAAATTTTTTTTGGGGTATTTCAAAATATGTTTCTAAAATTTCTGCATTTTCACCATTTATTTTTAACAAAATTTATCACCTCTAATCTAACAATTTCTTTTGCTTACAATTTTAATAAATTATTTTTTCAACAAAATATAAGTATATTATAATATTTTTGTTACAGTTAGGTCAAGAACAGAATGTATATGGTAATTGGATTGTATAAAATACAATTCTTCTTTTTTAATACAATTTTTTTTGTTACTACTCAGACCTAAATAACAGAAAATAAATAATCTCTGTTATTTTTTCATGCTAAAATTAGGCAAA
>CANQHO010000067.1 GCA_947623815.1 uncultured Bacilli bacterium
CGGCAAAAAAATGGTGGGCGCTATAGGACTCGAACCTATGACCCCCTGCTTGTAAGGCAGGTGCTCTAACCAACTGAGCTAAGCGCCCATTTACCAATGGAAATGACGAAATCAATTTCATTAGACAGTATTGATTATACTATACAAATCAATCAAATGCAATACTTTTGACAAATTTTTTTCACAAAAACTTCATTTTTGTAACTCTTGCATAACCTTATCATGATTTTTCAAATTGTTTTCTATCCAAATTGGCAATTTATAAAACAAAGTTTTACATCCTAAAGGTGTTTCATGTATTTTTCTTCTTTTAGTTTTTCTTTTTTCTTTATATGGAATATTTTTAATACTCAATTTTAAATGTCCTAATTCTTCATCGACATCAATAATTTTAGTGTTGATAATTTCTCCAACACTGACAAAATCAGCAGGATTTTTTACGAATCCATCAGATATTTCTGAAATATGAATTAAGCCACTATAATTATCAAATTGAACAAAAACGCCATAGCTTTCAATTCCCGTGACAACACCTTTTAAAATACGTCCTTTCCTATATTTTTCCACTTTATCAGTTGAGAAAAATCTCAACTACACCTTCCTTCTTTATACAATATTTAATTTCTCGTTATAAATTATACCATGGCAACTTAAATATAAGCAACCATTTAATAAAAATTATTTACTTAGCATATAAAGTATTATATAATTTAAAAAGAAAGGAGATTAGTAAAATTTTTTTACTATGATAAAATGGATACAATTAAAAAAATAAATGAAGTATTAGATATGATTAGACCATATATAATAAATGATGGTGGAGATATTGAATTCGTCAAATATGAAGACAATATTGTATATATAAAAATGAACGGTACCTGTTCCGGATGTGAATTTGCGGATTACACAGTTAAAGATGTAATTGAACAATCATTAAAATCTGAAATTGAGGAAATAAAAGAAGTTGTCAATGTAACTGACTTATAATTCAGTTATCCAAACAATATCTGGCATTTTAGTAAATTGGCGAAAATAAAAATATAATTTTTTAAGCAATTGTTCATAATCGGGGATTTTTTCTATAACGGGAAGTAATTCTTCTTCCCGTTTTTGATTGGCAAGAATTTCTTCGTATAAATCAAAATAAAATGATGGATAAAACATTCTAATAAAAAACATAATCATTTCATATTGGGATAAATTATTTTGGGATACATAAATAACTATATCTTTAAAAACTTCTTTTCCCTTTATAAACTCATTTTTAAAAAACTCGGCTACATCTCTAACCTTGTAATCCAAAATAAAATTAAGAGGATTGTATAAATCATATAAAGTAGAATCACTTTTTATTCTACTATGACTTATAACTAAATTTTGATTTTTTATATAACAATCGTGATACATTGAGATACCATTTTCAACCAAACCAACAAAATAACTAAAACTTTCCGTAATAAGAGGATATTTTTTACCTAATTGATTAACTTGATATTCAAAATAATCAATTTTATCCGACCACAATTTATCCCAATAATCTCTTTTCAATCCGTTGAATTGATTTAAAGGAACATTAGGATAAGAAAAAAATAATATGTCTTTTAAACTTAAAGATGTATCTAATCCTTTTTGATACTTAATTAAAATATACGGTTCATTTTGGACAAAGGTAATTAACCTTTGATCTTTATTTTTTAAAATATCATGATTATAAAATCGATGACTAGTCAGATATTGACTAAGTTCATATTTTTTTTGAACTTGATCCTCATTATAATTACATTTAAGAAATGCATATTGAAAGCGACTATCTTGAAAAAAATAATTTTTATTTTTATTATACAATGTTTCCGGCATAAATTGATAATAATAGGCAATTACATTTTTCATAGGCACCTCACTAAATATTATGTTTAAAATAATAATATTATTAGTAATTTAATAAAATTTGCATTTTAAAATATCCATGTTATAATAAGTGAAACAAGGAGGAGTATGATGAAAAAGAAAGTAAATAAAGACGATATTATTAAAAATGGCAATAAAACATTACATGAATTTAAACAATTTATTGCCCGCGGAAATGTAGTTGATTTAGCTGTCGGTGTCATTATTGGTTCAGCCTTTGGAAAAATAGTAACATCAATTGTTAATGATATTTTAATGCCATTGGTAGGAATTATAATAGGTGGTTTAAATTTTTCCAATTTAACTATTCAAGTTGGTGAAGCCACTATAAAATATGGAACGTTTATTGAAAATGTAATTGATTTTTTAATAGTATCCGCTTGTATATTCTTTTTAATTAAAATAATAAATAAATTTAGTAAAAAGGAAGAACAAGATGAAAATAACACTAAAGATGAAAAAACAATTATCTTAGAAGAAATAAGAGATTTATTAAAAGAAAAATAAATCTCTTTTTCACAAAAAAATCTCTAATATTTTAGAGACTTTTTACTTTATCATGCCAAGTTTTTAATGTTGGATTATCAACATATAAACTATCTAATAATTCAATAAGTAATTGGCTATCATTATATTTTGCTTCTAAATGTTCCTTTAAACCGGCAATATTAGTATTTAGTTTAAAAGTTCCTAAGTCGGTCTTTACTTTTTTATCTAATAAATAATTTTGTTGATTAAATCTATACAACAAAGAAAAATGTCTATTTAAAAACGTTAATAATTCTGAATTAAGTGAAATATTTAATTCATCACTATTTAAACTAACTCGGTAATCATACCATTCCGTTTTCATATATTTAAGTTCTTTATTATATTGATTTTCTAAACCAAATAAAACTGTTTTTTCTAAAGTATCCATTTTAGTTTCAATAAACATTTTTTCAAAAGGTGATTTAAAAATTTCCTTGAATTTCCGTTTATCATATAAAGTAAATTTACCATCTTTATAAAGGATTCTAATAACTCTAGGTCCATCATATTTCATTTCAAAATTTTCATTTAAACTAAATGATATAATAATAGCATTGTCTTGACGATATTTATATAGTTCAAAATTTGGATTTTTGGCACTGCGAATATCACTTAATAAATATTTTTTAAAAAAAAGCTGTTTTAGTTCATATCTTTTCTTCCCTAACTCCAATATTTCTTTTAAACTTAATAGTTCATTTTTAACTTTCATCCGCGAATCACTAATACTTTCTTCAATAATGTGTTTCGCTAATACATCTTTTTTCATACTTTCCCCCTCTTGGTAAGACAGTATTCTAGCACATTTTTGTAAAATTGCCAAATTTTAACTAGAAATTTTAAAAAACAAATGTTATAATTAACATGTTTGACAAGAAATATAGTACACGACACATGTAGAGTTTTTTAACTCGTAAATCTGATTACGGAACTATGTCATCAGATTTAACATGTGTTTTTTTCTTGGTTAAATTAGAAAGGAGTATTTATGATAGAATCTAAAAAGGATGGATTAATTTATGCATTTATTACTGTTATAATAACAGTTCCATGTTTTGTTTTTTATTGCTTAAGTATTGAAAAAGGTGGCATTTTAAATATTGACTACAAATTTGCATTGACTTTAATTCCAATCGAATTTATACTGGCTTATTTATCAGAAATATTTATTGGAAGTCCATTATCCAAAAAATTAGCCTTTAAAACAGTCTCACCTAAGGACTATAAACCAGTTATCGTTGAAACCGCAATTATTTGTTCTACCGTATGTATAATGTGTCCTTTAATGAGTTTTTTCGCAACTATTTTATATAAAGGATTATTCCCAGTTTTTGTTTTTCATCAAACTGGAATTACATTAAATAGTTTTTTAATAAAGTTTGTTCCTAATTTTTTACAGACAGTTGTTTTAAATTTTCCATTTGCTTTGTTAGGTCAATTATTTTTTATTCAACCATTAGTTAGAAGAATTTTCCCTAAACTAAAAAAGACATTTAAATTTTAATATTTACGATGTCTTTTTTAGTTTTTTATATTTCTTATATAAAACGGATTGTCGGTAGTTATATATATTTTGTCTTTATATTGTTCAAAAAATTCATCACTAATACGTTTACATAATTCCTTTACATCGTCATAACTATTTAGTGTATATAAGTTAACTTTACCAAATTTTTTTACTGCATACTTTATATTTTTTTCTTTTAAAGCATCAGTAAATCTCATCCATTTTCTATCAAAAGAAATTTTTTTATTGACTCTTTTAGAATTTTTTTTATCTTTTTTTGGTAAATTTCTCATTCTAATTCTCAAAGAAATATTATCTAAATATGGCATAAACTTTGTTAAAAAAACTAAAAAACTGTAATCGCATAAAAAATCATTATTAGTCAATAAATATCCGTTTTCTTTTTGGATTTTTTTCAATTTTGATAAATTTAAAGGCCAGAATGATAAATGAATAATATTTGGATGTAATTCTGGATATTTATTTAAAATAACTGCCAAATTTTTAAGATTTTTATCATCGTTATTAAACTTATTAGTATAAATATAATCTTTTGTTTCAATTTTAATTATTTTTTCTTTTAAAAGATGTATGTTGTCTTTAAAAAATAATAACAATTCATCTAAAGTAACAATTTTATATGATAATTTTTTACTAAGACTATCTATACTTTTTCGTGATTTAAAAGTCAGTTTCTTTAAATCAGACACGGTGAAATCTTTTATCATTCCATAAGTATCTGAAATATCATCGATATATTTATCATGTATCACTACTGGAATATTATCTTTGGTAAAACAAATATCAAATTCAAATCCATCACAAGCATCTAATAATTTATCATCTTCAAATATCGTTTTTAAAACACCCAAAGAATTTTCTGGATAATTAGTCATTTTGTAACCTAAACGATGAGCTACTAGTTTCATTTTTTTTAAATTTTTTATACATAATTTTCTATCCATAAAATCTCCTAAAACATATACTAACACTTTATATAAAAACTGTTATCTATGATAACAGCAATTTCCAACTGGTCGGGAAAACAGGATTTGAACCTGCAACCTCTTGGTCCCGAACCAAGTGCTCTACCAAGTTAAGCTACTTCCCGATGATTATATAATAAAAAATTTTATAGCAAATTCAAATAATTTGAATATAATTTCATCTGGTGTTCACGGGCAGAATCGAACTGCCGACCTTCACCTTCGGAGGGTGACACTCTATCCAACTGAGCTACGTGAACAAAAAAACCGTGTCCAAATTGGCTCACAGTTTTAAATTACCAACTGGTCGGGAAAACAGGATTTGAACCTGCAACCCCTTGGTCCCAAACCAAGTGCTCTACCAAGTTGAGCCATTTCCCGATTTATATGGTGGCTTTAGGCGGAATCGAACCACCGACACGAGGATTTTCAGTCCTCTGCTCTACCGACTGAGCTATAAAGCCATAATGGCGGTCCCGACGAGAATTGAACTCGCGATCTTCTGCGTGACAGGCAGACGTGATAACCGCTACACCACGGGACCAAAATGGTTGCGGAAGCTGGATTTGAACCAACGACCTTCGGGTTATGAGCCCGACGAGCTACCAGACTGCTCCATTCCGCGATAACAGTGGCGGAGAAAGAGGGATTCGAACCCCCGCGCCGTTTCCGACCTCCCGGTTTTCAAGACCGGTCCCTTCAACCGCTTGGGTATTTCTCCG
>CANQHO010000068.1 GCA_947623815.1 uncultured Bacilli bacterium
GGAGAAGGAGACTTCTAAGAAGTAGAAAAGTATAATCGTGAGGTTATACATATCAAACTTGTTTGATATTTTGTTCACTATACTAATTTTATATAATAAAATAATGTTCAATTAGGGGGGAAAAGTATGAAAAAAGAACAAATTAGTAATTTAACAGTTGCTAAAAAAATTCATAGCGGTGAAGGATCAAATATATATAAATTAACTGATGATAGATTACTTAAAATAGTTAGTAGTAATGTCTTACAAACATGTCAAATATTTGGTATAACTTATGAAAGTAAAGTAAGTAGTGACAAGGCTAATAACATTAAAGGGATTTTAAAACCTAGTAGTATAGTATATAAAGATGATATTTGTTTAGGATATACTATGAGAGAAATAAAAGGAGAAACTTTAAATACTTTCGATAATAAATATACTTTAGATCAAAGATCCGATTTAAAAAGATATTACGAAATATATTCCAAATTAGAAAATATAATAATTCAAGGAAACAATAAAGGTCTTGTTTTTCCTGACTTATGTACTTGCGATAACATTATGTTACTACCTGATGGTAGTATTAAAATAATTGATTATGATGGAATACAATTTGGAAAAAAAGATAAAACTTTAGCCATATCTACATCATTAGGAGAACCAACTAGATATGTAAAATCAGCCAAATATAGTCATTCACCATTTTGTTTTACCAAAGAATTAGATATAACTAGTTTAACGATATTGATGTTTTTAGTAATATTTAATATCAACTTAAATAATGTAGGTACCTATAATCCTTTTACTGGACAAAATGTTACTTTAAAAGATGTCTTTGAACTTTTAAATATTGATGATGAAGTATTTATGAATAAAGTAGCTGCCAATTTAAGTTTTAAAGATAAAGGTACTTATTTACAAGATGAATTATATAAAATAATGCGAACATATCAAATGGAATCTTATCCATTAAATCCTAAAGAAAAAGTTTACATAAAAAAACTTTTTAAAAATTAGACTTTAAAAAAGTCTTTTCTTTTTATTTAAAATTTGCTAAGATAAAAAAGAAGGAGAGTGAATATGATACCATTTAAAAAAGCAAATATTTTAATACCTAAAAACGTCGATATGACAAAATGGAGTGTAGTGGCTTGTGATCAGTATACTAGTGAGCCTGAATATTGGAATAAAGTAGAAGAAATTGTTAAAGATAGTCCATCCACTTTAAGAATAACTTTACCGGAAATATACTTAGAAGATAGTGATGTCGATAAAAGGATTAGTAAAATAAATCAAACCATGCAAGAATATTTAGATAAAGATTTATTTATTGAATATCCTGATACCATGATTTATTTGGAAAGAACCCAGCATGATGGAAAAATTAGGGAAGGACTAATTGGGGTAGTTGATTTAGAAGACTATTCTTTTGAAAAAGGTTCCCAAAGTTTAATAAGAGCCACTGAAAAAACAGTTATCGAAAGAATACCTCCCCGTTTAAAAGTTCGGGAAAATGCTATTTTAGAACTACCGCATATTATGATTTTAGTTGATGATGACCAAAAAGAAATAATTGAAAATATAAAAAATAATGTAAATGATAGTGATTTAATTTATGATTTTGATATGATGGAAAACGGGGGACATATCAAAGGCTATAAACTAAATGATGATATTATCAATGCTATTTTAGAAAAAATGGAAAAATTAAACGACCAAGAATACTTTGATAAAAAATATAATGTTTCTAACAAAGGAGTTTTATTGTTTGCCATGGGAGATGGTAATCATTCCCTAGCAACCGCTAAAGCCAATTATGAAAATTTGAAAAAAACCATGCCTGAAGAAGAATACTTAAAAAATCCGGCTAGATATGCTTTAGTAGAACTAGTTAACTTACATAGTTCGGCCTTAGAATTTGAACCAATTCATCGAGTTGTTTTCAATACTGATGTGAATAATCTAATCGAAGAATTATATAAATATTATGATATTAACGAAGATGGTGATGGTCAAGAATTTGAACTAGTTACTAGTGATATCGATAAAAAATTATATATTAAAAATCCTAAAGCCAATATTGCTGTCGGTTCAATTCAAATGTTTTTAGATGATTATTTAACAAATCATTCCGGGAAAATCGATTATATCCATGGTGATGAAGTAACTAGAGAAATGGGTAGAAAAGATTCCAATGTGGGGATACTTTTTAAGGCCATGCCCAAAGATCAACTATTTAAAACCGTTATTGAAGATGGGGCTTTACCGCGTAAAACTTTTTCAATGGGACATAGTTATGATAAAAGATATTATTTAGAAGCTAGAAAAATAAAATAGAAGATTTAAAAGTCTTCTATTTCTTTATCTAAATTATCTAAATTAAACTCATCTTTATCATCATTATTTTTATCTTTATGTTCTTCTTTTGGTTTATTATTATCATTCTTGTTGTTATTGTTATTACTATTATGAGCTATATTAGTTTGTTTAATCGCATCATGTAAACCATAATGACCAGCTTTAGGAGTATCGTCATTTTCTAGTTCAATTAACTTGATAATTTCTTCAAAAGTAGTTTGTCCTTCAATAACTTTTTCTAGTCCATCTTGTAATAAAGTAATAACATCAGATGAATAAACTAATTCTCTTAATTTATCTTTTCTTAAATTACTACTTATCGCATCTCTAATTTCTTGGTTAATAACTAACACTTCATGAATAGCGATTCTGCCTTTGTAACCATTGCGACATTCTTCACAACCAACAGCCGTATATACTTCATCCACCTCTTTATGTAAGATTTGTTCAAATAAATTCTTTTCATATTCATTAGTTGGCCTTTTTTGGGCACAGTGGGGACATAACTTTCGCGCTAATTTTTGAGAAATAATACCAGATAAAGCCGAAGATAATAAATATCTTTCAACATCCATATCAATTAAACGTTCAATAGTATTTAATGAGTTATTAGTGTGGATAGTCGATAATACTAAATGTCCCGTAATTGATGCTCTAACGGCAATACGAGCAGTTTCGGTATCCCTTATTTCCCCAATCATTATAATATTGGGATCTTGTCTTAAGATAGATCTTAAAGCCGTCGCAAAAGTTAAACCGATTTCACTATTTGTTTGAACTTGATTTATACCTCTAATATTCATTTCAATGGGGTCTTCAACAGTAATAATATTAGTATCTTCCCGATTTAATCTTTGTAAAATAGAGTAAACAGTAGTAGATTTACCAGTACCTGTTGCCCCTGTTACTAAGATAATTCCATTTGGTATTTGAATCATTTTCGCCACTTTTTCATAATTTTGGGGACTGAAACCTAAATTTTCTAAACCTTGGGAACTCATTGAGTAGTCTAGAATACGAATAACTATTTTTTCACCATCTAAAGTCGGTAGGGCCGAAACACGTAAATCTAGAGTAATATCTTGTAAAGTAGCCTTAATAGCCCCATCTTGTGGTAATCTAGATTCAGTAATGTTCATCCCAGAAATTATCTTTATTCTTGTTATTAAGTTCTTTTTTACACTATTTGGCACTTCCGAATAATCAGTTAAAGCACCGTCAATTCTAATCCTTATTTTCATAAATTGATCTTGGGGATCAAAGTGAATATCACTAGCGCCTCTTTTAGATGCGTCAACTAGAATTTCATTAACTATTTCTACGATAGGCATTTTATCAAAATCAAATTTTTTTAACATTGAAATTCAACTCCTTTATTCTTTTTTGATTTAGGACTAGTATTTATCCTAGAAATATTATATAATATATTTAAGATAAAAACAATATCAAGGAGTCAAATTTATGGAAAAAAAGTTTAATTGTCAAGGATTTTCACTATTAGAAACTTTGATTGTATCTATATTTATTGTCGGTGTTTTACTGGTTTTGTATACTCAATACGTAGTTTTACAAAAAAATTATGATAATACTTACCGCTATAATGCAGTAGGCACTGTTTACAATACTAAACAGTTAACCAATTTCTTAGAATCTAAAGAAGCCTCTTTTGTTATTCAAAATATTGGAGCAACCGGAGCCGGTTATGTCGATATAACTTCCTGTCAAGGATTAGCCAATGAAGAATATTGTCAAGCCTTACTTGAAGAATTAGATGTTAAAACCGTATTAGTAACTGATAATAATCCCCAAAAATTGATTACCGATTTAACCGCCATTAATCCTTATACTGAAAACTTATATCAGTTTTTAAAACATATAGATGTCAATACTGGTAAAAAATATCGGGTAATTGTCGAATACCAAAATGGGGAATTAAGCAGTTTAAATTTAGAAATAGGGTGATTTTATGAGTAAAAAGGGTTTTACTATTGTAGAAACTATGGCAACATTTTTATTGATATCCACAGTTTCAGTTTTATTGTTTGAACTTTTTGTCAGTTTGCAACAAATGTATAATCGGGGGGAAATTCAAACTAGACTTTTAATAAATACCGCTAATTTTCAAAGAAGAATAGAACAAGATTTAGCCAACTCTAGTCAAGTTACTATTGAAAATTGCGGAACTAATTGTGTCAAATTTACTTTAGATGGCTTAGAAAAAAATTTAAAAATTGAAAATAACAATCTAATTTATGATAATTATGCCATGGAAAATGTCAGTGGTTCAAAACTAGGAAACATTACCTATAAATCAACTCCGGCCTCTTTTTCTGACGGCGGAAATGCCACCATTGAAAGTATAAATATTCCAATTACTAATAAAATTGTATCCAAAGATTTTGGAATACATATTATTCATCAAATTACTTAGTAAGCAAATACACTATAAAGTGTATTTTTTCTTAAAAAGGGATAAATTATCAGAAAAATATTGACTAGCGAATATATGTATGCAATAATATAAATGATGGAGGTAAAAAAATAAATAATGAATATAAATACATGGATAGCCAAGTGGAAAGATTATTTGTTAATAGATAAAAAATTTAGTGATAATACAATTGAAAAATATGAGAAAAACTTAAAACACTTTAAAGAATTTATAGAAAAAGAAAAGATTGAAGAAATAACTAAAGATGATATTGTAAATTATATGGCTAGTTTAAAAAAAGAGGGAATAAAAGACGTTACTATAGCCAATTATTTAACCAGTATCAAAAGATTTTTTTATTTTTTGGAATTAGAAAAAGTCATCACTGATAATCCCACTAATTTGATTGATACTCCAAGATTACCTAGCACTTTACCTAAAGTTTTATCAGTCGAAGAAGTAAATAAACTTTTAGATATTAAAATCAAAACCAAATACGATGCGCGAAATAAAGCCATGTTAGAAGTTTTATATGCAGCGGGTTTAAGAATAAGTGAACTTTTAAATTTGAAAGTTGAAGATGTCAGTTTTAGTGACGACAATGTTAGAGTTTGGGGTAAAGGCAATAAAGAAAGACTTGTTCCTCTAGGAAATTATGCTATAGCGGCTTTAAAAACATATATAGATAATTACCGCCATCTTTTTATTAAAAAACCTACTCCTTATTTGTTTTTAAGCAATCAAGGAAATATTTTAACTAGACAGCGGTTATTTCAATATATCAAAGAACAAGCAGTAAAAAACAATATTAAAACTAACTTTTCTTTACATACTTTAAGACACTCATTTGCGACCCACAT
>CANQHO010000069.1 GCA_947623815.1 uncultured Bacilli bacterium
ACAAAAAAATGCCAAGAAATACTTGACACTAATTATTTATACCATGTCGTACCATAGGAGTACTACTGGTAATTTTTTGAAATGTATAACCATGACTTTTACCATATTTAATTATATCTTGTAAAGCATTGGCAGTATAACTTTTAACATCATGCATTAAAACCATATTACACTTATTTTTGGATAACAAACTTACTACATTATTGTAAACACAACTAGAAGTTCTACACTTTCCGGCATCATCCGAATCGACATTCCAATCATAATATTTATACCCTCTATTGACAACTTCTTTAGACAAGGTTGTCATTATTCCTTTCGAATAATGTCTACTAACCGTATTACTACTACCACCAGGAAACCTTATAATTTTTGAAGTAGTACCAGTCAATCTTTTGACCCGATCACTTACTTTATTTAAATCACTAAAATAAGCATCAACCGAAGCGTAAACCTTAGAATAAGTATGAGAAGCCGTATGTAAAGCAACCGTATGACCTTCATTAAATTCCCTTTTTATTAAACTATCGGGTCCAGAATTAGTTACAAAAAACGTTGCCTTAACTCCTTCTTGTTTCAAAATATTTAAAATCTTGGTTGTCGAACCAGATGCTGGTCCATCATCAAAAGTTAAATAAATTACTCCTTTAGTCCCACAACTAGAAGTAGCATTTACTAAACTATTAGAAGCCGGTTTATAACTTACTACTACTTTTCTAGTAGTCTTAGCTTCATTGCCAGCAGTATCTTTAACCGTATAAGTCAAAGTATAAGTACCAACCTTTTTAGTATTTACACTACCAGTTACCTTGACACTCTTCGTTAAATTACTATCACAATTGTCCGTAACCTTATAACCCGGTTCTTTATAAGTAGAACCAACATATAAAGATATCTTACTGCCACCACTCAAACTTATTTTAGGCTTAGTCTTATCTTCATATTTTATTTTTCTAATAACCTTCGCTTCATTACCTGATGTATCTTGAACTGTATAAACAAGTTCATCTTTATTATTCGTAACGACAACTTTTTCACTTAAATCTTTATCATAATTGTCAGTTGCTTCATATCCTTCTTCTTTATACTCTTTTTTTGGACAAACCTTTGGTTCTTTATCACCCTTTAAAGTAATAACCGGTTTTTCATTATCGACAACTTTGACTGTTCTTGTTTTACTATCATCAAATAATAAATTTTTTATTTTATAAGTAATTTTATAAATACCTATTTTAGTACTATCTACTTTACCTTTAATTTGAACATTTTTAGTAATATCTTTAACTAAAGTTTTAGCTTGATAACCATTCTCTTGATAATTATTCGGATAAATTAAAGTTACATTGTTTTCTCCTTTTAATTCTAAAGTTGGAATAGTAAACAAACAAAATAAAAGGATAGATAAAGCCAACACTAAAACAATAACTACTATAATTACTATAATTTTTTTTCTATTACTTTCTTTTTCCATCTTACACCACTATATAAATTATAAAACATTTTTTTATATTTTTAAATTACTATTTTTTTCTTCTAAATCTAAATCACTGGTAAATTGATCTTGATGGAGAAAAAAATATTTCAATCTATTTTTTAATTTTTTTTGTTCTTCTTCGACCATTTCTAAAGGAGTTTTTATTTTCAATCCCGATGGTATTTTCCAGTCAGTTGGATGTTTAAAAATTTCCTTTAAATAATCTTCCCCTTTAATAGGTGAAATATATTCTTTACCAACTTTATTTTGATCTTCATAACTTTCCTTATTTTTTAAATAAAAGTAAAAACTATCAAAATATGTTTTTATATTATCATTATTTACTTCAAAATATCCATATTTAATCAAATTATTCGCAAAAGTTGTACCTTTATCATATAGTTTCAAAAAATAACCAGGATGCGGACTAGCCATTTTAACTGCATACCTTTTTTCCTCAAAATATCTTTCAAATCTATTTTCTTCTTTGATACAAAATTGCCGGAAAGTAGGATCAAGTATAAATGATTTATTTATTATTTTTCCATCAACCATAGTTGGTATATAAACAATACAAAGTTGATGAATTTGAGTATCTCCAAAAATATTTCCTACATTAAACTCAAAAGTTTTAAAATTCATTTTAGTCAATAATTCATCACTTATACTAGCCGCAGTTGAACATTTAGCCTTAAAACTAGAATTCCAATAATTCTCTAATGGTGGGGTTATATTGTATCTAGCATAATAAACAATATAATTTAAAAATAAATTTATATAATTATTAGGTAGATAATTATGTTTTTTATAAAATGATTCTAAAGCCGCTATATCACTTATATTTATTTTTTCATTATATATTTCAGCATCAAAAATAAATTCTTCTTTTTCCGTAAAACTATTCCTATCCATACCAATCTCCTATATATTATCTTTTATTTCTGGGAACAAATTATAAACATTAAAACCCAATAAATTATCAAAATATTTTTTTAATTTATATGTTTCTTTAACATGATATTGGGTATTAGAATACGCTCCTCTTCGAATTATAATATCCACTAATCTTTTATCAACTGTATTAACTACTTTCGTACACATTAAATCACAAAGATTTATAATTTTTTCATAAATAGTATATTCATGATTTTTTATAAATTCCGTTCTAAAAGGAATATCTGTAGGTATGCCACCGGCTGTACAGTTTACATCATTATTTAAATAAGAATGGGTAAGACAAATGTTACAATAGTCATCATCATATCCTTTTTCTTTTAAAAAATAATATCCATTCATTATATGATTTTTAAAATCTCCATTTTGTTTACCTATATCGTGAATATATCCTAAAGTTTTAGCCAGTTCACTATCTAAATTTAAAGCCTCAGCAATTTTACTAGCAGTGTTGCCAACACAAATAGAGTGGATTATCCATCGATCACTAGATGTTTTACCTCTAGCATTTTCCAACATTTTTAAAGCCTTTTTACTAGTTAATTTCATATGTTATCTCCATTCTATTTATATTATACCACGATTTTTAAAAAATCATTTAATAGGATTTTTCATTATAAAATTAACTTGATATTTTATTTTATATCTTTTAGTAGCCACCGTATCATATCCCCTTTTAAATTCATAGTTTTGGATATCATTTATGTTTTTGTGTTCAAAACTTTTTAAGTACACATCTAATTTAATATTATTTTTATCATTATTTATTTTAGATACAACAATTTTATTTAATAATTCATTTATAATAAACTCCGTAGTTTTTAAAGACAATATTTTATTTTTTATCATTTTAGATAAATCATCTTTAGAAAAAAAGTTTTTGGTATTTTTTATTTGGTTCAATTGCTTTTGTTTTTCTTTTAATTGTTTATTTAAATCTTGATTTTTTTTAACAAATTCTTCAGTAGTTAAAATATTTTGTAGATTAAGTTCTAATAATTTATCTTTTTTTAATTTTATTTTTTTCATTTCCATTATTTTTTTCCTTTGCAATTCTATATCATTTTCCCCACAATTTTTACTATAAATATCCATTAAAAATTTAACTATAAAATCCAATTTTAAATCTAACTTCCTAATTAAATCTTGAAAAATAACATCCAATTCTTGCTCTCTAAGGTTAGGCGTAGAACATACCTTTTTTCCATCTTTTAAATATTTACTACAAACCCATGTGGCATCTTGATCTTTTTTTCTAAATACTCTTCTATAAAAGGGACAATTATGGTCTAGACAAAATATTTTGGAACTATATAAATATTTATTTTTACTGTTCAAAACTTTTTTATTTTTCTTTTTTCTTGTTTCTAATCTAATATTGGCTTGATTCCATAAATATTCATCAACAATTGGGGGTATTTTATTTACATCTTTATAAATAGTCCATTCATATTTCGATAAATATTTTACTTTTTTGGTCATATAATCTAAGATTTCAGTTTTTTTACCACAATAATATCCTTTGTATTTAGGATTTTCAATCATTCTAGAAATTGTTGTTACACACCATTTATTACCAAAACCGGTAGGTATTTTTTTAGTATTTAAAATTTTACTTATTTGACAAAGGGATAATTTATCAATAGTATATAGTTCAAAAATTTTTTTAACAACCTTTGCTTCTTTTAAAATCATTTCTAAATTGCCAGTATCGGGATTTTTTCTATACCCATAAAGTTTATTATTTCCTAAAATATCGCCTCTTTTAATGGCTTGGTTCATCCCAAATTTTACTCGTTCTGATAACCGTCTTATTTCATCTTGGGCCATCGATGACATGATTGCTAATCTAAGTTCTGAATCAGGCATAGCCGTATTGATATTGTCATTCATAAATAATACGGCAACGCCATATTCTAAAAGTTTTCTAGTATATTTGATACTGTCTAATGTGTTTCTGGAAAAACGAGATATTTCTTTGGTTATGATTAAGTCAAATTTACCTTTTTTAGCGTCGTCAATCATTCGCATAAAATTATCTCTTTTTAAATCACTTGTTCCAGTTATTCCATCATCAACATACCCTTTTACATATATCCAATTCGGGTTATTTTTTATATAGTCTTGAAAATGTTCTTGTTGGTTTTGTAAAGATTTTTTTTGTTCTTCATGTTCAGTTGATACTCTGGCATAATCAGTTACGCGTAATTTTAATTTCGTTATAGGAATACCCAAAGATAATTTTTGTCTAATTTTATATAAATCCAAATTATCTTCCTTTCTTGTTTAAATTTTTAAATATTTCTCTTTCAGCATTTTTATACATTTTATAAGATATTTTATTTTCTTCATATAAATCTTTATTTATGATTAAAGCAATTTTATATACTATTTTTTCCATATTAAATTATATGAAAAAAAAAGAAAGGTATCCTTTCTTTTAACCCATTACTTGGCCACCATTGTTATGTAGTACTTGACCAGTTACATAACTAGAGTCATCACTGGCTAAAAATACAAAGGTTGGAGCTAGTTCATATGGCATAGCCCCTCTAGCCATGGCCGCATCAGCACCCAATGACGGTATTTTTTCTTTTACCCAACAGGCTGGTTGTAATGGTGTCCAATAAAAACCGGGAGCAATGGCATTTACTCTAATGTTTTTTAAGGCTAAATTACGGGCTAAGGCTCTAGTAAAGCCAACTATCGCTCCTTTAGTTGTTACATAATCTATTAACTGTGGTTCCCCATAAAAAGTTGTAACACTAGATAAATTTATTATCGAAGAACCGGATTTTAAATATGGTAATACTGCTTTAGTTAAATAAAACATACCATAAATATTAACTTTCATGGTGTGATCCCATTGTTCATCACAAATACATTCTAATGAATCTTGTTGATATTGAACTCCAGCATTATTTACTAAAACATCAATTTTCCCAAATTTTTCTAAAGTTTTTTCTACAATTTCTTGAGAAAATTTAGGATCGGCTATATCACCAGATAATAAAAGACATTCACCACCTAGTTTTTCTAAATAGTTTTTTGTATCTTTCGCATCTTCATGTTCATCGTAATATGGAATTACTACTTTAGCCCCTTCTTTAACAAACGCTACTGAAGCGGCGCGACCTA
>CANQHO010000070.1 GCA_947623815.1 uncultured Bacilli bacterium
TAACTCTTTTTTTACTTTTTTTCATCTTTTATATCAATTTTTTTATTTTTTTTCATTTTTATCTCTGAGTAGTAACAATTTTTTCAAATTCTGCATAACAATTTTCAGTAGGCACTATGAAAAGTGGCTTTTTTATGTTAAAATATCTCATGTGATACAACTCCTTGAACAAGATTATTGTATCACAAAAAGTCCTGATTTCCTTATGATTTCAGGGCCTTTTTAAATTTATTAAAAAAAGAGACTGTCAAGAAATTAATTATTTAATTTCCGGACAGCCCCTTTTATTGTATAAAATATTAAAAAATAGTATAATAAAACAAAGGAGGAAGTCTATGGTAGTTGCTATTGGAAATGACCATCGCGGTTTAAAATTAAAAAATGAAATTATAAATCATTTTAAAAACATAACATTTATCAATGTTGGTACAAATGATGAATTACCAGCGGATCACCCTATTTATGCATTTAAAGTTGGAGAAATGGTAACCAGTAAACAGGCTCAATTTGGAATTTTAATATGTGGAACTGGCATTGGAATGAGTATAGCGTGCAATAAAGTAAAAAACATAAGATGCGCCAAAGTAGATACATGTGAAGAAGCCAAACTAACAAGAGAACACAATGATGCTAATGTATTGGCCCTATCTAGTAAATTACCTGTAGAAGAAGTTTTTAAAATAGTAGATACATTTTTAAATACCGAAACATTAACTGATGAAAAATATTTAAAAAGAAGAAATATGATAGAAAGATACGAACATGACCATTAAAACAGTTTTATACTTAATAGTAGTACCATCAGTTATTTGGGCTTTTGAAGCCGTTAATATAAATTGTATTTTTAAAAAAAATAGAGTATATCAAGCGAGAATTTGTTATTTATTTTTACTATTTGCCACATCATATTTAGTAGTTAACTTTTTCTATGATTTTTATGCTTATTCTAAATTTGTATAAAATTAGACAAAATAATTAGTCTTTTTTTTATACAATAAAATGGGTGATACTATGAAAAAACTTTTATTAGTATGTTTTTTAATAATTTTCATACCCTATTTAATAGTTACCTTTTTGGTACCCGAAGACTATGAAGAACAAGTAAAATTTTATATTGTAAGTAATCAAAAAGTAAGAGTATATCGAGATAAAACTAAAAAAATAGATACAATACCTTTAGAAGAATATGTTTCCCATGTTTTGGCCGGTGAAATGCCAGTGACATTCGACTTAGAAGCCTTAAAAGCCCAAGCCGTAGCGGCTAGAACATATGTAGTAAGAAAAATGAAAATGCGAAAAGATAAAAAATATGATGTTGTAGATACCGTAAGTGATCAAGTATATTTAGATGATGAAACCCTTAAAAAAAATTGGAAAAAAGAGTATGAAAGCAAAATGAACAAAATAAAAACCGCAGTTATCCAAACTAAAGGAGAATATTTAACATATAAAGATGAAATAATAACGGCCTTCTTCTTTTCCACCAGTAGTGGTAAAACGGAAAATAGTGAAGAAGTTTTTGTCAAAGCTCTTCCCTATTTAACCAGTGTCGATTCATCTTGGGATAAAATATCCCCCGTTTTTACGGATCAAAAAATAATGACTTTAAAAAATTTTTATAACAAATTAAATTTAAAATACTCTCCTACCCTAACTGTCAAAATAATCGAAACCAGTGAAGCCGGTTCAGTAAAAAAAATAAAAATCAATAAAAAAGAATTTACCGGTAAAGAAGTAAGACAAAAATTAAATCTTCGTTCAACTTATTTTTCCATTAAAAAAAATGATACCAATATAGTAATAAACACCAAAGGATTTGGTCATGGTGTCGGAATGAGTCAATATGGTGCCGAAGCCATGGCTCAAAATGGAAAAAAATACGATGAAATTTTAAAATATTATTACCAAGGTGTAGAAATAAAAAAAATATAGTATAAAAATTCATTTTTTTGCCAAACTGAAAATAGAGGTGATTAAATGAAGAAAAATGTTTTGAAAAAGCCAATTTTGTATAGTATTTATGGTATTTTAGCTGTGTCATTTTTTGGAACAGTATTTTTAATAGAAGGATTAAATAATAAAAAAGATATGGCCAAAAAAGATGACAATTATGTAACAAAAAGTATTTTTGATGATACTGTAAGCGTTGTCGCCGAAGAAAATAAAATGGTCAAACCTTATACTGATCCAGAAGTAAAAATAGTTCAAAACTTTTATAACTATAAAGATGAAGCAGAAAAACAACAAGAATCAATTATTTACTATCAAAATACTTACATGCAAAGCAGTGGTGTATCATACGGTGGTAAAACTGGATTTGATGTAGTAGCGGTATTTGATGGAACAGTAACATCAGTAAAAAAAGATGAAACCTTAGGGACTGTAATAGAAATAAAACATTCTGATAATGTAACCAGTGTATATCAAAGCTTATCAGATACAACAGTTAAAGAAAATGAAACAGTTATTCAAGGACAAATTATTGGTAAAAGTGGTGAATCCAACTTACAAAAAGACTTAAAAGATCATTTGTATTTTGAACTTTTAATAAATGGTAATGCTGTCAATCCAGAAGAATACTATAATAAAGCATTATCAGAATTATAGAAGTAGTTTATCTACTTTTTCTTTTTTCCAAACATAAAATAAGATAATTTCCGTATACTTTATTGAGGTGTATAACTTGAATGAAATGAAAGAAAGGGTATTAAAAGAAGCGGAATATATTTTAAAAACTGGTTATACTATTAGGGAAATAGCAACTTATTTTCATGTTTCTAAAAGTACTGTTCATAAAGATTTACATGAAAGACTAAAAAAAATAGATAAAGAAATATTTGACCAAGTTGATCTTATTTTAAAATACCATACTGATATTCGTCATATCCGGGGTGGTGAGTCAACTAAAAAAAAATATTTAAAAATGAAAAAGTGTCTTTAATCCAATAAGTAAATATGATATAATAAATAAAGATTTAGGAGGGATAGCTATGTTTGCCAAAGATATTGGAATAGATTTAGGAACTGCTAATGTGCTTATTTATATTAAAGGACAAGGAATTGTATTAAATGAACCTAGTGTGGTGGCTATTGACTCCGAAAACAAAAGACCAATTGCAGTAGGTAATGCCGCTAGGGAAATGCTTGGAAGAACTCCTGGTAAAGTAGTCGCAATAAGACCGATGAAAGATGGGGTTATTGCCGATTTTGAAACAACGGAAATTATGCTTAATCATTTTATTAGAGAAGTTAATGGAAGAAGTTTACTAGCTAGACCAAGAATTTTAATTTGTTGTCCGTCAAATATAACTCAAGTTGAAAAAAATGCTATTAAAGAAGCCGCTGAAAGAACGGGAGCCAGAAGGGTTTTTCTAGAAGAAGAACCGAAGGTTGCTGCTATCGGTGCTGGTATGGATATATCTAAACCATCGGGAAATATGGTCATTGATATAGGTGGTGGTACCACTGATATAGCGGTCCTTTCTATGGGTGGAATTGTTACAAGTTCATCTATCAAAGTAGCCGGAAATGCTTTTGACAATGACATTATCAAATATATTAAAGATAAGTATAAACTTTTAATTGGCGATAGAACGGCCGAAGAAATAAAACTTACAATTGGAAATGTATTTCCTGACTGTGTTAAAGAAAAAATGGAAGTTCGCGGTAGAGATTTAGTTACTGGTCTACCCCACACTATTACCTTAGCCAGTGAAGAAGTTGAAGAAGCCTTACGCGAAAGCGCCTATATAATTGTTCATACTGCTAAAAGTGTTTTAGAACAAACTCCGCCAGAATTATCTGCCGATATTATTGATAAAGGTATTGTTGTCACTGGTGGTGGGGCTTTGGTAAGTGGATTTGACCAACTATTATCCCATGAACTTAAAGTTCCTGTATTTATTGCTGAAAGTCCTTTAACTTGTGTAGCTGAAGGAACTGGTATATTACTTGATAACATGCATTTAATTGATAAATAGACTTTTGTCTATTTTTTTTCAAAAAAATCTTGTTTATTACTAATTATTATGATATTCTTAATATATAAAAATAAGGAAACAGCGAAATACTTTTTTGCTGTTTTTTTGTCGTTAAGGGGGAATAAAAATGAATGCCTTATTAAGAAAAATATCATCTTTTAAACTACAAATTTATTTTTTAAAAGTTGGAGATATTATTTGGTCGAAAAGATATAGTAATTTAAAAGAAAAAAATAAGTATAAAATTGGTCACCAAGAAAGTCCTCATGTAATAATTAAAAAAACCTTAACCAAAATTTATGTTTTAACTTGTACTTCTAACCCACATACGGAAATAAATTGGAAGTTTAAACTATATCCATTAAATAAGTTAACGTATAATTTAAATAAAAATACTTATGTATATACCGGAAAAATTGAAAGATTAAAGTCAGATCAATTTATAAAAAAAATTGGACATTTAAATAAATACGATTTAAATTGTTTAAAAAAATATTTAACCATTGTAAATAAAAATAAAATATTAAGAAAGAAAGATTTAAAATTTACTTATAATGTTGGTGATGTTATATCTTATAAAGAAAATAAATATTATATATATGATATAAACAATAAATATTATTTAACTTGTAATATAGGTAAAAAAATAAATAAAAACAATAGACTTTTAGTCAATAATACTTACTATACTTTTCATTTTAACAACTTAACTAAAATACCTAAACATACCTTAATAAAATTAGAAGATACTTTTAATACTGGGGAAATAGAAATTATTAAAAAACAACAAATAAAAAATAACCATAATAATAATGTAAAAAATGAAATAACCGAAGGGGCTTTAGTATTATTTAAAAACAAATTCTTCTATATATTTAAAATAAATGAACAAAATTTTGAAGCCTATAGTATTTTAGTCAATGAAAAAAACACTAAAGATAAAGGTCTTATTTTAGTAGATGGTGGTTACTATTATACTTATTTTCAAAGTCAAATTATTAGTAAAGATAGTAATCTAATTATTAGAAGATACGCCAATAATAAAGAACTAGAATATAATAGAAAATTAAATATATTAAATAAAAATCAAAGGCTAAAAGAAAAACAACAAATGCTTAAAAAAATAAATGGAAAACAAATAGATAATTTCTTGCCTATGTCGATTATTACCAATATAGTAACCAAAGAAAATTATTTAATTGTAAGTAGAAACAATAATGTATTAGAACTGATAAATATAAACGATTTGGGTGAATATTTTAACTTTTTATATGAAGAAAATAATTTTCCTTATAAATTTTATCGAACATTAAGTGTTTTAGAATATGAAAAATATATCCAAAAAATAGATGAATTAAAAAATATATTTCAAATAATAAAAAATAACTACCCTTCTTGAATACTTTTATTTTAAATGATATACTAATATCGTTTGAGGTGA
>CANQHO010000071.1 GCA_947623815.1 uncultured Bacilli bacterium
ATTAAATAATCTTTATCATTATTTTCATTTTTTAAAACAATTTCAGTTTTTAATCTATCTATTTCATTTAAAGCGTTATCTAAGTCCTCTTTTAACTTGGTAATTTCTTCTTTATAAGGTTTTGTTGCTTTGTTTACCTCTGATATAATTCTTTCTTTTGAATATTTTAATTCATATTTTAATGTATCTATTTCCAATTTTTGATTATTGATAATCTTGTTAAGTTTTTCAACTTCATAAAATTGTTCTTCATACATTTTATAGATATCGTTATTTCTTGCCATTTACTACACTTCCTACTTTAGCTACTATAATCATAACACAATCACACAAAAAAAGCGAGACATGTGTAGATCTAATTGGCTAAAGTAGATCATCTCGCTTCATATATATAATATCACATTTTTTATTATTTGTACTCTATTTTGTTAATTTTATAACTGAGTAGTAACTATACTTTAGTGTAAATAGTATAATTTTTTTAATAAAAAGTTGAATTTTATATTAAATGTGATATAATATGTTTGTATTTATTTATGCACCCGTAGCTCAGTTGGATAGAGTGTTTGGCTACGAACCAAAAGGTCAGGGGTTCGAATCCCTTCGGGTGCACCAGATTGATTATTACTCGGACTTCATAGTTCGAGTTTTAAAATTTTTAGATTTATGATACAATTTTTATATAGGATATATGGATGATAAATGATTAAAAAACAATTTATTTTTTAAAAAGTTTCTTCTTTGATAAAGATAGAGTATCATAAGAAGATATGTGTGAAAATGATATACAAGTGTTTAAAACAGACCAAGTTCCAGAACAAGTTAATGATGATAAAAAATGGATAAATACTGTGAATTTTTAAGTTTAGAGGAAGTTGAATAATATGATTGAATATAGAATATATAAAAGTGTTTATGATAATATATTGTCAGGTAAAAAAAATATTGAATTTAGATTATTAAATGAAAAATCAGATAAGATTAAACCTAGTGATAAAATAAAATTCAAAGTTCTAGATAATGATAACTTATATATTTTAACCAATGTAGTTGAAAAATTTATATTTAATAATATAGATGAATTATGGAACCATAAAGAAATTTTATCTAATAATGTATTAGGTTATAAAAAAGAGGAATTAATAAAAAATTTTTATAGCATATTTGGAAAAGAAAATGTTATTAACAGTAAAATTGTAGGTATCAAGTTTAATATAATAAAATAATTAAATAAATGTGAAATTGATGATAAAATGAATTACTAAATTAGACTTAATTTATCAATATAAAATTCATTTATATTATAATTTTTATAGGCTGAATTGACATATTTGTCAATTTAGAAAACACACTTGTATCATGGCAAAAACATTATTATATATCAATATGTATAATAAGAAAATATAATAGAAAGGGAGCAATCAATAAGAAATTAACTAATATTTCTTATTGATTAATTATACGTGGAATAATGAATATATATTTAAAAGAAGATGATATGACAGATATTGATAAATTAGATGAATATAATGCGGAATATACTAGTGTTTATCCTGACTTTATACCAAGCATAACCAAAGAAAATTATAAAAAAGAATTAGATCATGTAAAGAAGGTTCGTGAAGGTATAGATAATGATGGAATAAAAGAAATTTATTACTGGGCTATAGAAGGAAATAAGATAGTTGGTCACGCAAGCATAAGGTTAAATCCAGAAACAAATCTTTCAACTTTAAAATATGTTGGGCATATTATGTATGGTGTAGTTCCAAGTAAAAGAGGTAAAGGTTATGGCTCTTTAATTTGCCATTTATTATTAGAAAAATTAGATATATTAGGATATAGTAATGCTATAATAACTTGTAGTGAAGATAACATAGGTTCAATCAAAGTTATTAAAAACAATAGCGGAAAATTAATTGAAACTGCAGAGCCAGATGGCAAGAATACTACGAAGAAAACAAATAGATATATTGTTGATATAAAAGAGTCACTAAAACATTTTGAGAATATTCATAATAGTATTACAAAAAATAAATAAAGTTTGTCAGCAAATAATGTGATAAGTAATTTCAAAAGAAGATAAAATTAAAGCATTATTATAAAAATATGATTATAGGTTAATTAGTTAATGATTTATTACTAACTTTTTTTTGCCTAAAAGTCGTCGTACTCCTTCCTTTAGGACACCATTGACGTTTCTGTTCGAACTTTAATATAGAGAACTTGTCAAAAGTTCTTTTTTATATTATTATATATTTAATGATGATATAATTATATTGCAATTAAGATTTATAAATTAAAGATTTTGGAGGTTACTTAATGATGGAAAAAGATTATAATAGTAAAATGGCAATTGGTGTGAAAAATGATCCAGTAAAGTTTGTTAGTATGGGAAGTATATATACATCTGTAAACGAAAACAATCATTTATTAACATACGGATTAGGACCATGTGTAGGTGTATCCATTGTCATAAAAAGTGGAGATAATAATATAACAAGACTTTTAGCACATATGGATATGGGGCAATTGATTGGAATATCATTTAATGATTTGAAAAAAACAATTCAGAAATTAAAGAACGATATTAGTGATCCTATAAAACAAATAAATATATCTTTAGTAACAACTCAAAGTTATAAAAATATGCATAATTTAAAAGATGAAGAAACTGAATTATTAGCAATACTTCTTAAGGAATTCCAATCATTTAATATTACAATTAACGATATAAAGTTTGTTTATAGTCCCCAAGTTCAAATATCTCCAAACGGAGAAATATCTACATATACTGAGAAACAAATTGAAGAACACAAAAAAGGTATGATTATGTCAGATTTACATTCTTTTGGTGGTTTTATACACCCAAGATTGGATATATATATTACAAATTATGGTGCTTATATGAGCGATTGTTCATTAAATGCTAATAGTAGTGATGAAGAAAAAAAATCAGAACTTGCCAATAAATATTGGCAGAGATATATTGACGATGGTTATGAACTAGTTGTTGGCCCTTCATTTAATAATCCAAGTTGTTCTGCAATTTATGTGGCTAATTGGAATGATACTAAAATACATAAATATGGAACTATACCAGGCTGCATAAGCGCTAAAAGTCTTAATTCATTAAAGGATGAATCTAGTAAAAAAAGATAAGAAATACGATAAATCTTATCTTTTTTATTCGTCTTTTATTATTTTAATTTTAAATATGCAATTTTTAAATTTCAAACAAGATTATAATTTAATTTATCAATACTATTTTTTAATTATTTTATAACCAAAAATTTATTATATTTAATACTATAAAATTGTATATAGATTTTCAATTTAAAAAATACACTTACTTATAAAAAACATGAAATGAAATATAAAAAATTTACTTTTCATATTCACACGATTTTGACAAAATAGTATAAATATGCTACAATCTAGTAAATTTTGAAAGGAAGAGATTATTATGTTAAAACAAATAATTAAATTTAATCATCATCATAATAGTCTGCACTTGTTAATACGACATTAAAAATTGTTGTAGATGCAAGTGCTATTTGTAGTGCTTGTATCTAGCATATAAATAACTATTATGCTATACAGGTACTGCTTGTATAGTTTTTTTATTAAATTAAATAAGAAAAGAGGATTATTATAAAAATACAAAATGTTAAAGGTGGTTATGATTTTTTACCTAAAGAACAAAAAATAAGAAATTATATAAATAGTATTTTAAAAGAAATATTTGAACAATATGGTTTCGAATCAATTGAAACCCCGATATTATGTTACTATGATATTTTAAGTGATAAGTATGATGAAGAAAATGATATCTTAAATGAAATATATAAATTAAGTGATCAAGGAGAAAGAAAATTAGGTTTAAGATATGATCTTACTGTACCTTTCGCAAAGTTTATTGCCCTTAATAAAAACCAAATCAAATTTCCTTTTAAAAGATTTGAAATAGCAAAAGTTTTTAGAGATGGACCTGTTAAAACTGGTAGAGATAGAGAATTTACACAATGTGATGCCGATGTTGTAGGTTTATCAGGACAACTAATTGAAGCAGAATTATTATCTATATTTGTTAAAGCCTTTAATAAGTTAAATATTGATATTATAATCAAATACAATAGTCGAAATTTAATGACTGGCTTAATTTTAGAAAGTGGTATTGATAGTAAACTTATACAAAATGTCACAACAATTATTGATAAAAAAGACAAATTAACCAAATCAGAATTTGAAAATAAATTACTTGAAATAGGATTAACTAAAAATCAAATTGATAATGTTGTTAATTACTTTGATTTATCTTTAGAAGAACTTAATAATATATTTACAAATACTTCTAATGAAAAAATTAAAATTGGATTAGAAGAATTAAATAATTTAAAAAAATATTTAAAAGGTATCAATATAAATTCAATATGTAAATTTTCACCATCACTTGCTAGAGGTCAAAATTATTATACAGGTAATGTTTTTGAAGTATATGATAAAAAAGGAATTATCAATGGTAGTATCGGGGCTGGTGGAAGATATGATAGAATGATTACCGATTTCATCAATGATGGCAATGAATATCCAACAGTAGGAATAAGTTTTGGTTTATCAGCAATTTATGAATTATTAAAAGACAATACAATGTTTAATGACAAATCAAATACTGACATTTATATTATTCCAATGGATACAGATATTGAAAGTTTAATACTAGCAACTAAATTAAGAGATTTAGGATACAATGTTGAAATAGAAATGAAAACTAAAAAACTAAAGAAAAGTTTAGATTACGCAAATAAAGAAAAAATACCTTATGTAATTATTTTAGGTGAAAACGAAATAAAAAATAATACTATCATCGTTAAAGATATGTTTAATAATAATAGTATTGAATTAAAATTAAATAATTTAGAAAAAATAAAAGAATATATTTAAAATAACAAAAAAATATAGTTGGTTAATTATTAATTGTTTTTTATCTAAAATTTGTTGTACTTCTTCATTTAGGGCATTAGTGACAAATCTGTTTGAACTATTCAAACTTGATATAAAAAATTAACTCTTAGGCTATTTTTATACACTTGCCAAAATACCTAGGGGGTTAAATATTTTGTCAAAACAAAATATTAAATACAATTTATAATTTTTATGATAAAATAAATTTAGAAAAAAATTAAATTCTCCATACGTATTTAATTTTTAAGGAGATAAGGTTGAAAATAAAAACATAAATTTTGTTCACGACAAAAATCGTCAATGAAGACGCTAAAATAAACTAAACACATG
>CANQHO010000072.1 GCA_947623815.1 uncultured Bacilli bacterium
ATAACTAGCCACATCTCCTTGTTTCTTACAATCTTGAATTCTTAAAGTCCGTAATCTATATCCTGTCATAATTTATTACACTCCTTTCTCCATATCAAAAAATTTTGCATAACATAGTATACATACTATTCCACAAAAAATCGGACATTATTGTCATATATAATTATACAAAAAACGGACATCCATGTCAATATGTTTGTTCCTTTAAAAATGAGATAATATAAACAGGTGATGCCTATGTTACTAGAATATCGTAAGCGACAAAAGATATCCCGCGAAGCTTTAGCCAAAAAAGTAGGAGTCGATGCTAGAACAATTTATCGAATAGAAAAAGACATATCTATCCCTTTAGTAGATACATATGCCAAAATGGTTGTCGCCCTAAATATGAATGCCGAAGAAATATTAAATAACTTAAAAAAAATAAGCGAAAAATAAAAGTAGGAAAAAACCTACTTTTTATCTTTCAACATTTCTTTAATAGTTGTACCTAAAGTTGCCACATTTTGTAAATCAGATGGAACAATTATCTTAGTAGATTGCCCACTGGCTAAATTAGATAAAGCCTCAAAACTTTTCAAAGTTAAAACAGATTCATCAGCCTTAGCATCTTTTAATAACTTAATACTATCCGCTTCAGCTTGTTTAATTTTAAGCATAGCTTCGGCTTCCCCTTCGGCAATTCTAATTTGAGATTCTTTTTTTGCTTCCGCTCTTAAAATAGCACTTTCCTTTTCTCCTTCAGCAATCAAAATACTAGACTTTTTCTCACCTTCGGCTTGTAAAATCTTTTCTCTTCTTTCCCGTTCAGCCCGCATTTGTTTTTCCATAGCTTCTTGAATATCTCTAGGTGGTAAAATATTTTTAACCTCAACTCGGTTAACTTTAATCCCCCATGGATCCGTAGCCTCATCCAAAATAGAACGCATTTTAGAATTGATAATATCTCTCGAAGTCAAAGTTTGATCTAACTCTAATTCACCAATAATATTACGTAAAGTAGTAGCCGTCAAGTTTTCAATCGCACTAATAGGATTTTCTACTCCATAAGTATATAACTTAGAATCAGTTATTTGAAAATAAACAACCGTATCAATTTGCATTGTAACATTGTCTTTAGTAATAACTGGTTGGGGAGCAAAATCTTTGACAATTTCCTTTAAAGTAACAATATTAGATACCCGATCAATAAAAGGTATTTTAACATGTAACCCATTATTCCAAGTAGTCATATAAGAACCTAATCTTTCAATAACATAAGCCTTAGCCTGGGGTACAATTTTGATATTAGGTATAACAATAACCGCTATCAAAACTAACAAAATAACAAAAAAACTCATTTTTTAACCTCTTTTCTAACATGCAGTTTAACACCATCCATTTTAATTACCTGAATTAAATCCCCTTTTGATAATTCTTCATTAGATAAAGCCGTCCACAATTTACCATCAACTTTAACTTCACCAGATTGTTTTTTACTAATTGGTATAGTTACAACTCCATCCATACCAACAACTCGATCTAAATTAGTGGCTTCTTTGATAACAGAAAGTCTTTTTTGTAAAAAAGATTTAGTTGTTAATAATAAAATGATACCTAATACTGTAAATGTCCCTAATTGATAAGCAAAATTATCGGTTATCATAGATACAAAAATAGTAATTATTCCACTAATTACAAACCAAATAGTTGTTAAGTTAACAGTTATTACTTCGACAATTGTAAGTAATATAACTACCATTAACCAGATATAAAACATACCTTCCCTCCTTTATCATATTATACTATTTAAAATAATAAAGTACAACATTTCCAAAAAAAAACAGTTTTAAAAAAACTATTTTTTATACGTCAATTTATTATTTTCTAAAGTAATAGTAATTAAACCACTTACTTCATTATTGATAATTAAATTGGCTAACATGGTTTCAATATTTTTAGATATGTATCTTTTTAAAGGACGGGCACCATAGTTTTCATCATAAGCATTATTTAAGATAAATTCTTTGGCTTCTTCAGTCAATTCTATTTTAATAGCTTTGTCTTTTAATCTTTCATTTAAATCAACTATAAGTTTATCTAGTATATCTTTTAAAACCTCTTTGGATAAAGAATTAAAAATAACAATTTCATCAATCCGATTGATAAATTCTGGTTTAAAGGTTTTTTTCAACATCTGCATTACCAATTCATGAGAATTTTTTTCTTTATCTAAAATAAATTCACTTCCTAAATTAGATGTCATTATTAAAATAGTATTTTTAAAATCGACCGTTCTTCCTTGACCATCAGTAATTCTACCATCGTCAAGAATTTGAAGTAAAACATTGAAAATATCTTTATGGGCTTTTTCTATTTCATCAAATAAAACAATACTATAAGGATTTCTTCTGACGGCTTCTGTTAATTGTCCCCCTTCATCATACCCGACATATCCGGGAGGGGCTCCTATCAATCTAGATACACTATGGGCTTCCATATATTCACTCATATCAATTCTTATCATATGTCTTTCATCATCAAAAAGTTCATAGGCTAAAGTTCTAGCAACTTCGGTTTTACCTACCCCAGTTGGTCCTAAAAATATAAATGAACCGATTGGTTTTTTCAAATCTTTGATACCGGCTCTGGCTTTAAGGATAGAATCAGTTACTAACTCTAAAGCCTCATCTTGACCTTTAACTCTTTTTTGCATGTTTTCTTTTAAGTGTAATAATTTTTCTTTTTCCCCACCAACTAATTTAGCTACCGGAATGGAAGTTAATTTACTTATTACTTCGGCAATATCTTCAACATCAACGGTATCACTTAGTATTTTAGAGGCATCTTTTTGTTTTAATAAATTAAGTTCATGTTCTAGTTTAGGTATGGTTCCATGTCTTAAAATAGCCGCCTTTTCTAAGTCGTAATTGTTTTCTGCTTGATCTAGTAAAAATCTATTTTTTTCTATTTCAGCTTTTTTGGCTTTTATTTGTTCATTGATAGTTTTTTCTTCTTCCCAAGCCTTTCTTAATTCACTTTCTTTTTCTTTTAAGGAGCTGATACTTTCTTTAATTTCTTTTACTCTTTTTTTACTTTCTTCATCTTTATCTTTTTTGATGGCTTCTAATTCTATTTCTAAACGCATTATTTTTCTTACTAAAGTATCTAGTTCAACTGGTACTGAATCCATTTGAACTTTAATTGTAGCACAGGCTTCATCGACTAAATCAATAGCCTTATCCGGTAAAAATCTATCGGTTATATAACGGTCAGATAAGGTGGCCGCACTAATTAAAGCATGGTCTTTAATAGTTACCCCATGATATACTTCAAAACGGGGTTTTAAACCTCTTAAAATAGTAATAGTATCTAAAACATTTGGTTCATGAACTAATACTTTTTGAAATCTTCTTTCTAGAGCCCCATCTTTTTCAATATATTTTCGATATTCATTTAAGGTTGTAGCCCCAATAACTTTTACTTCGCCACGCGCCAACATCGGTTTTAACATGTTGGAAGTATCAATTGCTCCTTCGGCCCCACTTCCCACAATCATATGAATTTCATCAATAAATAAAATTATGTTACCATCACTATCTTTTATTTTTTTCAAAACGGCTTTTAATCGTTCTTCAAATTCACCACGGTATTTAGCACCCGCTACTAAAGCCCCCATATCAAGTTCCCAAATGGTTTTGTTTTTTAAACTATCGGGTACATCACCTTTGACGATTCTGGATGCTAGTCCTTCTACTATGGCCGTTTTACCGACTCCTGGTTCTCCTATTAAGACGGGATTGTTTTTAGTTTTTCTAGATAGTATTCTAGTTATGCTTCTAATTTCATCTTCCCGACCAATAACGGGATCTATTTTATCTTGTTTGACATCTTCGACAATATCACGACCATATTTTTTTAATACATCTTCTTCTTTTTCCATATTCATTTTATCCCTCCTTTTCTTATGGATAGTATAACACTACTTTTAGCACTTGTCAAATGTGAGTGCTAAAATAAAAAAATTGTCTTTCGACAACTTTTATTTTAAGGTTAATGTAGTATTATTACTTGTTAAAGTATTGTTGGCTACTATTTGGTAATTGATAGTTTCTTCATTTATTTTAACAACTAATTGATTTTCATTTTTTTGATAAGTACAGTTTTCATTTTTATTAAGTTCTTCATTTTGATAATTACAAATACCATTTTCTTTTATTGATAATATTTCATTTTCTGAATCAGTTTTATAATCTCCATAATCTAAAGTATAACTATTTACTGGCTTATTTTCTTCTTCCTTTTCTTCTTGTTTTGGTTCTTCTGACTCAACTTTTTCTTCTATCTCCGTCTTTTTTAAAACCATATCATCTATTTTTTTAGTTATTAGTTGTTCTTGCTGCTTATAGTTAAGTATGGCTTTATTTATCAACATTCTTAAATTTTCTTCGTCTAAATTATCTTGATAGTTAACTTTTTTTAAAGATATTTTAGTATCGATAAATGTTTTTTCTAAGGTAGTAGTTGATAAATTATAAATACCGTTATAATTATTTATTATATTATATAAGGATTGGTATTTATCTTGGTTATTTGCTTTTTTATATGTGTAATAGTCATAATCTTTTTTAGAGATATTATATAAAAGTTTTATATCATCACTAGTTACTTTGACATTTTTGACTTTATTATTTTTTATATAATAAAGATTGGTATAAGCGATATCATCAATATTATATGTAATTATCATAACTGGTTTTTCAATATTATCAACATCTAGAAATTGTAATTTTTGGTTATAAGCCTTATCTATTTTAAAAGGTTTTTCTTTTAAATATTCAAAATATATTTGTCCCCATTCTTCTTTAATAGGTTCTTTTAATTCTAAATGTTTTTTATACATATATAAACCGATTACGCCAATTACCATTACTAGTAAAACTATTATAACGGTTAAGAAAAATACTAAGCCATAATGATTTTTTTCTTTAGTTTTTTCTTTTTTGGTTTTATATTTATTATGGTATTTAGTTTTTCTTTTGACTTTCTTTTTTTTACTTTTTTTATTTTTGGGATTTTTTTTACTCTCTTTAACTTTATTTTCTTTATTTACTTCCATCCCACATTTAGCACAAAATAAATCGTCTTCTTCTAATTCGTATCCACAGTTTTTACAAAACACTATTTCACTTCCTTTGACTTTATATATTATAACATACCGCGGATTACATCCGCAACCTAACTTAAAAAATCCAAGATAAACTTGGATTTTTTAGTACAAAAC
>CANQHO010000073.1 GCA_947623815.1 uncultured Bacilli bacterium
ATATTTTTTCCTTTTAAATATGCCACTTCTTTTTCTATTTTGGTAATTTTAAAGACAATATCATGTTGATATGATTTCCTGGTTACATAATCTCCTTCTTTAAAATTCATTTTATCACCTAAAAAAGTATATGATTTATTCATATACTTTAGAACTTTAATCTTTCAATAAAAAATCAATAATATAAATTTTGTATTTTGGAAAATACAAAATTGGTATTTTCTATGTTTTTGTATTTTGGAAAATACAAAATTGGTATTTTCTATGTTTTTGTATTTTGAAAAATACAAAACTACTAATTTTCGATATTTTTGCAAATAAAATTGCAAAAAAATATGACATAAAATCATATTTTTAAATACTTACGAACGGCTTGCCAAGAACCAAACATACCAACAATCATACCAATACCAACTAAAATAACTGATATTTCATAAACAAATGGAGTTGGTTTAACTAGTTTGATAATTGAAGAAAATACTTGACCACCCATTCTATCATATATAGCTGCATAACCATAAATAGTGGCTGCTATCGGAATAATAGAACCTAAAATTCCTAAGAACAACCCTTCAAAAATAAATGGTATTTTAATATTTAGATTACTTGCTCCAACAAGTCGCATAATTTCAATTTCTCTTTTTCTGGAAAAAATAGTAATTTTAATAGTATTAGTAATTAAAAAGGCGGTAACTAATATCAAAGCAGCAACTATTCCATAACAAATTTTATGAATCAAATCAAAAGTCGAAACTAACTTTTCAACCATTCCTTCACCATATTTAATAATATCAACACCATTGATTTTTTTAATTTGATTGGCCGTTGCTTCTATTTGTTCAATATCTTTAACCTTAACTAAATAAGTATCTTGTAAAGGACTAGTTTCTTCATTCCAATCAGACATGATATTTTTATAAGTTTCATTAGCTTCCATCATCTCATCGGCTATAGCCATTTTAGACTCAAAACTTATCTTTTCAATATTATCCAATTTCTTTAATTCTGTTAAAACAGCTTCCCTTCCAGCTTCATCAATATCAACCTTTAAAAAAGTGACAATAGTTACATCCTTTTCGACCATATCCGTAAAATTATTGACATTAAAAGATAAAACAATCGATAAAGCAACAACAACTAAAGTAATGGTTATACAAGAAATAGACGCTAATGACAAAGAAAAATTACGAAATACACTTTTAAAAGAATCTCTTATGTTTCTACTTAGTATTCTTATTGCTTTCATCTACATACTTCCCTTTCTTATAATCTTTCAAAATACGGCCACTATCTAAAAGAATAGTTCTTTTTTGCATCTTCTTAACAATAGTTCGATCATGAGTAACCATAATAATTGTAGTTCCTAATTTATTGATTGCTTCCAAAACCGTCATTATTTCCATACTAGTATTTTCATCTAAGTTTCCAGTTGGTTCATCACAAATAAGTAACTTAGGACCATTGACAATAGCCCTAGCTATCGCTACCCTTTGTTGTTCCCCACCACTTAATTGATTAGGATAATTTTTAGCCTTATGTTTTAAACCGACAAGTTCCAATACTTTAATTACCTTATGATATATTTCATCTTTAGGTAATCCTAAAACTTCCAAAGCAAAGGCGACGTTTTCAAAAACAGTAGATTTAGGCAACAATTTAAAATCTTGGAAAACAACTCCAATCTTTCTTCTTAACTTATATACCTTACTATTTCTTAATTTAGCCACATCCAAACCACCTACCACAATTTTTCCTTTAGTAGGTTTTTCTTCTCTATATAGCATTTTTATTAAAGTAGACTTACCACAACCAGTCGATCCAATAACAAAAACAAAATCGCCCTTTTCAATAGTTAAATTAAGGTCTTGAATAGCATTTACACCATTTTTATATCTTTTATTTACACCTTGCATTACAATTAGATTCATACAATCCCTACCTTACTATTGTCCATTATAACATAAAATGACATTGTCAAGCAATATCATTTTATTTTCCTCCACCAATTTCATAAGCATCAGTCACTAGGAAAAAAGCATTGGGATCAATACTTTGAATCCCTTCTTTAGCCAAAAAGTATTCTTTAGTAGGAATTATACACATAATAACCTTTTGATGATTACCTGTATATCCTCCTCGACCATCTAAAACCGTAACCCCATGGGATAAATGATTTAAAATAAATCTTTTAACATCCGTTTCATGTTCCGTAATTATATAAAAGGCTTTAGATTGACTGATTCCTAAAATAACCTTGTCCGCAATCAAACTTATTATGTATAAAACTACTATAGCAACCATGACATTTTCATAAGCATAACCTTTAGATAAGAAAAATCCCGAACCGACAACAATCAAACCATCCGATAACATCATTGCTTTACCAATAGACACTTTCCCATATTTAGAAACAATTTGATTGATAATATCTGTTCCCCCCATCGTAAAACCCGACTTGAAATTAACTCCACTACCAAGCCCCGCCACTATCGCTCCAAATATAGCAATCAAAAGTAAATTGTCCGTATCAACCACAATATAACTATTTAAACCAGATGTAAGTTTGACACAAAGGGGAAAAATAATTGAACCCGCTAAAGAACCTTTAGTTTTTTCTAACCCCAAAACAAAATAACTAATTACTAACAAAGTAACATTGGCAATTAAAATAAATAAAGATGGATCTATACTACATATCTTATTTACAATAATAGAAAGTCCAGATACCCCTCCATAAACAATATCCCTGGGTAAAAAGAAAATATTGAACGCTAATGCATACAACGTACAACCGATAAACAATGTTACATACCTAGTTAACAAATTTTTATGATTGATTAAATTCATTATTTCACTATCACTTTTTTTATGTTTAAAAAACATATTTATTCCCCTTTCTTCAAATAACTATTGATAAATAAATCTATATCCCCATCTAAAACTTTCAAAACATCATGCGTTTCCACATTGGTGCGATGGTCTTTCACTAAAGAATAAGGATGCATGACATAACTTCTTATCTGGGAACCAAAATTGATATCACTATTTACCCCCTTTAATTTTTCCAACTCTTCTTTCTTTTTTTCTAACTCGATTTGATAAAGTTTATTTTTTAAAATATTGAAAGCTGTTTCCTTATTCTGAATTTGACTTCTTTCATTTTGACAAGTAACTACAATCGAAGTTGGCAGATGGGTAATTCTTACGGCACTATCAGTCGTATTGACACCTTGTCCACCTTTACCACTACTGCGATAAACATCAATTCTAACATCGCTAGGATTTATTACAATATCAATTTCTTCCTCTTTAAAATAAGGTGTTACATTAACAGAAGCAAAAGAAGTATGTCTTCTTTTACCCGAATCAAACGGTGATATCCGAACTAATCTATGAACTCCTTTTTCGCTTTTTAAATACCCAAAAGCATAAGAACCATGAACTAAAAAGGTTTTACTTTTAATACCGGCTTCTTCCCCTTCTAATTCATCAATTTCTTCAATTTTATAATTTTTTTTATCACACCATCTTTGATACATTCGATCTAACATACTAGCCCAATCACACGCTTCTGTTCCTCCAGCCCCCGAATGAATTTCTACTAAAGCATCACATTTATCATGTTTACCATTAAGTAGTACTTTAATAGACGCTTCATCTACGGACTTTTTTAAAACGTAATAATTGTCATTAAGTTCTTGTAACCATTCTTCGGATGGTTCTAAAATAAGTAAATTACATATTTCAATCTTTTCATTGATTTCTTTTTTTAAATCACTTACATCCTGCAATTCTTTTTTTAACTCATTACATTTGTCAATAATCTCTGCACTTTTTTTACGGTCTTGCCAAAAGGAAGGTTCTTCCATCTTACTTTCTAACTCTTGAATTTGTTTTTGTTTTTCTAAAGGGTCAAAGTAACCTCCATAACTCATCAACCTTTTGTAGTAATTCACCATATTTACTTTCTAATTCTTTAGTTTCCATAAAGGCCTCCTATATCTTTTTTAAAACAAAATATCTACACTCATAAGCACATTCTTGTTTTAAATATTTTTCTTTATTATCTATATTGTTTATTTTCTTACATTTTTTATTACTGGAATTATAAAATCCTTTTAACCTTAATTTACCATAAGCATAATCTCCAATAATAAAATCAAAATTTTTAAAATAATCGGTATACCTATTTTTAAAATTTTCTAAATCAAAACCATCTTTATAATTTTCTATTACTTCATAATTATTGTCATCTATCGTTATTTTTTCCATATCTACTCCTTTATAGCAGTTTCATTTTACCATTTATTTAAAATTTTTACAAATTTTTCATTTATTTCCATAATAAAACTCTGGAACGGTCCCTTGGATCAACCGCATCGTAATTGGAATATTAGTTTCTGCTTTCATCTCTTCACTCGCAAAAGGAAGTAAAACTTTCATCGTTACTTCCACATAAACCGTAACTTTAACTAAAGCATTGTTGATACCATAATTGGTAATACTAGTTTTAAGATCACTGATAACTTCCCCAATCAAATCAATCCTAACCGGTATTTTAGGACCTAAGTTCGCTAAAAGAGGATTTTTAAAAATTAAACCACCCGGTATTTCATAAATTATTCCTTCCTTTAATTTACTTTTATCTAAATTACTAAAAATACTATCGGATACTCCTAAATTATCAATATCCCCTTCTTCTAATTTTTGAATATAATCTTGAACATGATTAGTAATTTCATTTAATAAAGTATTAGTCGTAACTGGATTTAAATCAATTGATTTTATTCCATTGTTTTCATCTTTAGATACATTAAACAAATTATCCGTTTCCATTTTAGATAAAACTTCTTTATTAACGGCTTGGGTAATCATTAAAGTGGCAATATTTTTGGCTTTAGAACTGGCGTAATTAAGTAAAACAGGACTTATTTTTTTACTCAAAATAGAAAATAAAAAAAAAGTAGTTAAAAAAATCATAACTAAGGTAATCATTAAAATATCCCTTTTAAAAATACGTCTTTTACGGGGTTTAAAACTTTTACTTTTAAAATAAGTCATGGCCTTCACCTATTAAAATATATGTATAAATATTTAAAATTAAGCCATCTTTATAGTAGGTGATGTTATGAATTTAAAAACAATAATGACTAAAAATATAATAACTATTCAAAAAAATGACCCTAGAACAAAATATCAAACAAGTTTGATATGTATAACCTCACGATTATACTTTTCTACTTCTTAGAAGTCTCCTTCTC
>CANQHO010000074.1 GCA_947623815.1 uncultured Bacilli bacterium
TTAGCCATTATACTTCCGTTGGTTGTAAAAGTAACTGTTTGTACTTGTTCAGCATCCAACCATGTATTTTTTTCTATATCTTCTTTTACTTCTCCATCGGTAACTTGATATTCATAATTATAACCTTTTCCTTTTGGATAAGTTATAGTAACTACCTTACCTTTTACATTACTTACCCAATCTTCTTCATCTACTTTTATTTTTGGCTCTTCTAAATCATTAGTTACAACTTCTTTTTCTGCACTACCTTTTAATCCAATACTATTTTCTACTTCTACTTTTATTTTATAATTAGTGTGGGCTTTCAAATCTTCAAAAATATAAGTATTTTCTTCCCCACTATATATTAACCTATCATTTAAATAATAATAGTATTTAACTATATCATTTTTATCATCATGAGCTTCCACACTAACATCTATTTCATTAGTTTTTGACAACACTTCTAAATTATCGACAATCGGTCTTGATATATTACTATCTGATATTGAACCTTCAAATTCACTTTCTTTTCCATTGGAATCAATATCCACAGTTGTATTCCCATCACTTACTTGAATAGTCACATAATCTCTACATACTTCCATCTCCCCTTCAGTTGGAAGTTCTCCTTCTAATTCAAGTTCTTTTATTGGAATATACATTTTATCATTAACTTTTGTTTCTATTTCATAATCTTCACTAAAAGAAAAATATACACACTTTTCTTCTCTATTTCTTAATTCCAATAATCTATATTCATTACCTGATTTCACAATACTTCTAACTGATACTTTAAATGAATTACTTTCACCTTTACTTATCCAATTAAACACTTTCGGTACAGTTATCATTGATATTATCGATATCACTACAAATACCGCTAGTAATTCAACTAACGTAAATCCTTTTTTAATCATAATACACCTTACTTCTAGTATTATTTAAACCTAATACATAATCTGTTGTTGTTTGATAATACTTGGCTAACTTAATAATTACATCAACCGGCATTTTTCTTTTACCTAATTCATATTCACTATAATACTGTCTACTTATATTTAGATAACTAGCTACATCTCCTTGTCTTTTACAATCTTGAATTCTTAATGTTCTTAACCGATACTTTGTCATAACTTATTACACTCCTTACCACATATTAAAACAACTTTGCATAATATAATGCACATTTTAGTCAAAACAAAAATGGCAACCACAATGCCTATAGTCATAATATAACTATCTACATTATAGTCAAAATATAACTATAAGTCAATAGTTACATTTTAACTAAAGTAAAATTTAATAAAGGTGATTCAATGAACAGACTTAAAGATTTAAGAGAAGACAAAGACCTATTTCAAAGTGATATTGCTAAAATAATCAATATTAGTCAAACAAATTATAGTAAATACGAATTAGAAAAAATAAACATCCCAATCGATACTTTAAAAAAATTAGCCATTTTTTATAACACTTCTATCGACTATATTTTAGGTTTGACTAATATTAAAAAACCTTATCCTAAAATTAAAAAATAAATTTCAAAAATATTAACTCTTTTTGAGGTAACACTTGATTAAATTAACTCAAAATGAAATAATTATTATGGTGATACTATGATTGGGAATGTATTAAAACACATGCGAACATCAAAAAAAATAAGTCAAAAACAACTAGCTCAAGAAATAGATTCAGCGCAAACTACCCTAAGCGGTTGGGAAACTGGTTTTAGACAACCAACCTTTGAAACCATAGAAAGAATAGCCGATGCATGTGGTTTTGAAATAGTATTTAAAAACGAAAAAACCAACGAAGAATTTAAAGCCGATGAAATACTCAACAAAGGAAGATAAAAAAAGAAGAGCAATCTTCTTTTTTAATATCTTACATATGACCCTAAAATAATGGCAAGCAAAATATATAATACAATCAAAATAATATACCCTGCTCCACCATTACAAGATCCAGTATTTGATTGTTGGCAAGAATTATTATTATTACATGACATTATTTTCACCTCCTATCTGGCCTAAATATAGGCTCCTAATATGATAATTAGTAGAATAAATAATACTAAAACTATAGCTGCTCCAGATACTCCTGAATTACACATACGCATTCCTCCTTTTTATCTTTCTAAATTATTGTATGGCAAAATAAAAAAAAGGTGCTCTCTATTTACCTACATTTTTATTGTTTTCCTTGTTTTTTCTTAATTTTTCTGTTAATATAATAATGTAACAATTTAAAGGAGGGTTCAAATGAAGAAAAAATTACTATTGTTATCACTTTGTGGTCTTTTAATCGTATCTGGTTGTGGCGGACAAAAAGTGAAACTAAAAGATGGAAAAGAAATTGTTGCATCTATTAAAGGAAAGGAAATCACTGCTGAAGAATTATTTGATGAATTAAAAAGTCAATATGGAACAACTACTGTTGTTAATGCGATTGATGAATACATTGCCAACAAAGAAGTTAAAACAACTGACACCATGAAAGAAAATGCCAAAAAACAAATAGAAGAAATGAAACAATACTATGAAAGTATGGAACAAAGTTGGAGTGATGTACTTGCTCAATACGGTTACAAAGATGAAAGTGCTTTAGTTGATGATTATGTATTAAATGCTAAAAAAGAAGAAGTTGTTAAAAACTATCTTAAAAAAGAAGTAACAGATGAAGAAATAAATACCTATTATGATAAATCAATTTATGGTACTTATACAGCAAAACACATTTTAATTACACCAAATACCGAAGATGACATGAGCGATGAAGAAAAAGAAGCCGTTGAAGAAGAAGCTAAAAAAACAGCTGAAGAAGTTATTTCCAAACTACAAAATGGCGAAAAATGGGCTGATTTAGTTTCTGAATATTCTGAAGATGAAGCTTCCAAAGAAGATGAAGGTTTAATTGCTGACTTTACTAAAGGTGATGTTGTCGATGAATTCTTTGATGCTGTTGTAGATTTAAAAGATAATGAATATACTAAAGAACCAGTAAAAAGTACTTACGGATATCACATTATTTTAAGAGTAAAAGCAACTGAAAAACCGGAATTAAAAGATGTAAAAGATAAAGTAATAACTTCAATTGTCGATAATAAACTTACCAATGATACTAATTTATATAACAACACATGGGTAAAAATTAGAGAATCTTACGATTTAAAAATTAACGATTCAACAATTAAAGATAGTTATAACAAATAAAAATGAGTAACAAACTACTCATTTTCTTTTGGCTTACAATTTTCTATTAGTTCCTGTTGTTCCAAAATTTGCCTTTCATATTCAACAATTTTATCTTGATAATCTTCTATTTCATCTTCCTGTTTACTTATTATATTTTCATAAGTACGAATATTACCATCATATTTTTCTTGACTTTCCAAATATTTTTCCGCATTATTTTTAATTTTATCAATATTTTTCTTAGAAGCATAAACTACAATTTTCGGTATTTCATTACTAATAGATATTATCTTTTTATCATTAAAATTTTGAATAAATACCTTTGATAATTTGATTGGATCAGGACAAAATCCCCAAACTCCAATTCCATATTTTCCTTGATTATCAATTTTAGCCTCACAATATTTATTGACTTGATATTCTAATTCAATATTATTTATATCTTTTTCAACATACTGAATATCATCATTATAAAAATTAAAGAACATATTATCCTGCATATCTAAATTAACTTTTTCCGTTTTCAACATACCTTCATTTTTATTTAAAACTTCAAAATTTAAAGTCCCAATAAAAATAAATCCCCACCCTATTCCAAAAACAACTAAGGATGTAATAAAACTAAAAATCATTTTCTTTTTATCACTTTTTCGATTAAAAACAAAATTTAAAATTACCAGTAATATTATAATCGTAATTACTGCTGATGAAATAATTGTACTGAGTAATCCAACAAATAAAAAACCAGTTTTATACACTAAAAAAGATATTATAAAAGCACAAAACAAACTAATTAAAAATAAACTTATAAATGCCGATAAACATAATGCAAAAAATTTAATTATACCAATAATAAGTTTAAACAGTCCATTGATAAAACGATATTCACTATGTTTAGGATCCCTTATAATTATTTTATTGGAATCTTGTTTAAATGATAAATTATTTTTATCATCCATACTAAAGTTTTTTTCCTTACAATTACTATCATCTTTAATATTTTTAAGCCTGTCAAAATAATCTAAATATCTTGTTTTAAAAATATGAGTCAAAATTATAATCGTAAAAATAACACAAAAAATTATAATTATAGTTTCAAAAATATTACCTATAAAATAATGAATTTTATCAGGTAAAAAACTTAAAATATTAAAAATCAAGGTATTACTTGTTAAAAAAATACCCCCAGAAATTATTATCAAAATACTAACAATAATAATTTGTTCCATTAAACACTTTATTTTACTTTTAAAACTCATACTACTAAATAAATCAATTGTATCAGTAATAAATTTTAAAAAATCATCTATGGCTTTATTTACTTTCTTTTTACTTTCTTCCTCTCCTTTTAATTCTTTTATATCTTTATGTAATAAATCATCAATATTTAAATTAAACTTATCACATAAAGATAATATCTTATCCATTTCCGGATAAGCAACCGCTGATTCCCATTTAGATATTGCTTGTCTTGAAACTCCAATTTCATCCGCTAACTGTTCTTGTGACAAATTATGATCTTTCCTAATCTTTTTTAAATTTTCTGAAAAATAATTATGCATATTCCTCCTCCTTTCACCACCATTTTATAATTTTCTACCAGTAGCAATCTACCACTTTTAAGTTGTTTTTTGTTGAAAGTTGGTTGCTTTTTTATTATACTCTATTTTTTTCAAAAAAAGGTTATCACTAGTAACCTTTCTTTATTTAAAATTTTCGGGCATTTTTCTTGGTCCTCTTACCGCTTTAATTCCATATTTATTTAGTTTAAAAAGTGAATACTTATCTTTATCATATTTTTCTAACAGTTTGATTTTCATAATAAATTTCATTGATATATTATCATCTTTATATTCATAAGGAATATTAACTTCTATCGCTTGACATTTAAACAAAATAGCGGAATAAGGACTAGTA
>CANQHO010000075.1 GCA_947623815.1 uncultured Bacilli bacterium
CTTTTCAGTGACTCGTTTTGGCATGGAATACTAAAAAAACTTGTTTTTTTTGAGTTATTATTTAAATAAATAACATGATTTCAAGAAAAATAGACTTAAATTAAGTCTATCTTGTTTTAACATTTTCTTCTTGTGGTTCCATTACTTGTTGGAAATAATTACCCATTGGGCTGGATTTTAATTGACTAACAAAGGTTTGGAAACTTTTGTTTTGTTCGGTTAATTGTTTTAATTCATGTTTTTGATCTAATACTTGCATACTTAAAGTAGCATTTTCTTTGTTTAAGTTTCCAACATTTTCTTTTAAACCGCTGATTTCTTTTTTAGCATCGTTTAATTTATCGGTATAATTTCTTTCGTTACGAGCAATAGTATCTTGTAGTCGGCGACTATTTTCTTCGGCTTTTTGAATTTTCGCTAAAAGTTCTTGCCGTTCTTTATCAAATCTTTTTTGAACAACTTCACTATCTGCTTTAATTGCTTTTAAATTTGAGTTTTCATTTTGCATAGCATTTAATCTACTTTCCAAAGTTTCCAATCTTCGAGAAGCAGTTTCAGCTTGTTTTTTCCATACTAGACTTTCACTTTCTGCTTGTCTTCTTTGAGCCTCAGCAACGTCTTTTAACTTGTTAGTGTTTAATAAGTCACTTTGTAAGTTATTAACACTTTCTTCTAAAGTCTTAATTCTTGTTTCTTTATCTTCAACTTGTAGTAGTAATCCTTTGGAATAGTCAGACATTTTATCTTGTTCGACTTGTAAATCTTTGATGTCGCTATTTAATTTACCTATTTCTTTATCTTTGGCTTGAATGGTTGCTTCATTACGGGCATTTTCTTCTCTTAAATTAGTTATTTCTCTATTTTTATCTTCAATTGATGCTTTTAATTCATTATTTATTTCGACACCTTCGTTAATTTTATCAGTCATATCATTTCTCGTACTCGCAAATGCTCTTACGTAATGGGTATCTAAATCTTGTAATAATCTAGCAATTCCACCATTGATATTTTTCATATGGTCTTTAAAGTTTTGGGTTTCAGTGAAGTTTGGTATTTCGTATTGACTTAAATCAACTTCGATTGTCTTGATACTTTCTTCAAGTGGTTGATTAGGTATTTCCTGAACTGCTTTTGGTTCTTCTTTTTCTTCAACAACCGGAACAGTTTCTTCAACTATTGGAGCAACCGGAGTTTCAACTTTTTCTTCAACTATTGGAACAACTGGAGTTTCAACTTTTTCTGGATTGACATTAAAGGTTGACAATACTGAATCAATTGCTTCATGTTCTTTACTACCGGCTGAATGAATTCCTTCATCGTATTTTCTATCTAATTCTTGTTCTATTTTATTTAATGTTTCTAAAACCTCTTGATACTCTTTTCCCTTTTTAGAATATTCTGGTAATAATTCTTGTGATTTGTGTGGATGGGCAGATATTTGAGCCTTTAATGAATCGATATCGTTTTCTAATTCTTTCTTTATTTTGGTTTGATCATCCAACATTTTTTCTAAAGTTGGTACAGATAGTGTTGAATAATCAACTTTTGGTTGGGCTACTTCTACTTTTGGTGTTTCTATAACTGGTTCAACCGCTTTTTTAACTGGTTCTTCTTTTAAAGGGGCTACAACTGGTACTTCTTTTTTCTCTTCAATTTTTTCTACTTGCGGCACAATAACTTTTTTATACCAATCTATAAGTATTTTAGCAATTTCATTTTTAGTCATTGATACGCGACCTAGATATTCTTTACCACCAGTTTGATGAGTATAAATTGTGTTTAAATTTAAAGATGTTGGTACATAATTATAAGTTTTATTTTGTACTTGAACTGTACTCATGTTATCCCACCCTTTCGCTATTTACAATATCTTTCATTATTTCTTTGATAACACTCCATTCATCATCGTTAGTTATTTCTTCTAAGACCAGATGATCTTTAGTTTCTTCTTTCAATATTGATGTATGGATTGTCGATAGTTTTTCTTCTACTTCATCCGCAAAACGATATACTACATATTTTTTTCCAAATTCTTTAACTTCAAAAACCATGATTACTTCTGCTTCAAATTTTTCTAAAGATTCGTTTGTAATTGTTACTTTCATTTTATTCCTCGCTTCCCCTATCTTACTATAACTAATATACCATATCTTTTTTTAATTTTCAATAAAACAAAAGAAAAAACTTAATTTTTTAAGTTTTCCAGAAATATTATTTTAAATTGTATTTATCTTTAAAAGTTTTTATGTATTTTTTACGCATTGCCGGTAATATCTGGTTAGATACTTCTATTGTAACGTCGTTTACTTTAATAGATGATGTATCTAGTAATAATAAGTTATCGACACTTTCTATCCATAAGTCTTTTAAAGCCTCTAAACAATCGTTATATTCTTGCAAATTGGTTTCGTTTAAAAAAGATCTTTTTTCTAAGGCTAAATGAGCATTGTAATCTCTTTTTAAAGCCGTTAAGGCATCAGCATAAGTTATTACTAAAAAGTCGATCATTTGCTTAGATATTTTTAAATATTTTTCTTTAGTTGATAAATACAAATCTTTTTCCATATCATTTTTTATTAAGCATCGATAGTTCCAAACTTGGCGATCGTTTAAAGAACGATCAATTAAAATTACATCTTTTTTCTTACTTATACTTTCTTGTAATTGATTACTTACGGCTTCAATAATCGCTATATTTCTATCAGCCACACTCATTTTAGCCCATTTTTCTTTTAATTCTTGTTTGTAATAATTAGAAGTTGTAAATTCTTCAATTATATCGACATCAAAACCACCTTTTTTAAAGAAATCATATAAATTATTTATAATAGTTGTCTTACCAGTTCTAGGAGTTCCCATAAATTCTATAACAAAAGGTTTAGATAAATTTACTAAAGTTTTAAGTTTTTGTAATTCCATTTTTTCAGCATGGATTTTTTTTAATTTGGCATAATGTTCTAAGTTGTCATTAAATATTTTGTTTTTTAAAAATAAATCTTCTTTTTTATTAAATACTTTATCTAAAATATCTTTTAATCTTAAAAAGATAGGTAAGTTTATATCTTCATTTTCAATCAAACTTAAATAAATGTTTGTATAATACCATTTTTGATTTTCTTCCCCTTTTTTAAAGGCCCTAAAATCTCTTTGACCACTTTTTTCAAATTTCAAAAATAAATCTTCTAAATTATCTATTTTATCCGCGGCAATAACTAATTTATTTCTAAGGGGTAATTTTTTCACTTTTTCAATGGTTTCTTTTTTTCTTTCTTCCCAAGGTAATGATTTATCGGATTCGGAAGCATCATTCACTAAAGTAGCAATATCTTTTCCAAATTCCTTATCGATATCTTCTATTTCGTATTTAGTATCTTCCACTACATCATGTAGATAACCAGCGGCTACCACATTGTCATCATATCCCAATTCTTCTAAAAGTTTTCCAACTCTTATTGGATGAACTATCAACGGCTTATCGGGTTCACTCTTTCTAACTTGTCCCATGTGGGCTTGCATGGCAAACATTTTGGCTTTTTCTTTAATATCCATAATTTCATTTATCTCCATATATTTAACAGTAAATTCGTATCTATTTTTTAATAAATCATCTACCATATTTTGAAATTTTTCAAATTCTTCGTCATGACAATATACTTTAGCGTAACCATTTTTTCCAAATTTATCTTTCATATGTTCATATGCCCTATCAATCATTTCTTCAATATTTAAATTGGGGTAATATCTATTAGTATAAGAATGAATTCTTTTTAAGGTAGTAATTATATCAACATTTCTATCGGCTGATGAAACTATTTTTCCATAAATACTTCGCGGTTCACTTTTTAAACTAGCCCGGTGATCTTCGATAGCCTCTTTAATTATTTTTCTTTTTTCTTCATCAAAATATTTTTGCATTTCTTCATTTTCATAAAATAATTTAGCGGATAATATCTCATGATTATCCTTATCGATATGATGCGCTAAATCATGAAAACTAGCGACCACATAAACCATGTTTAAATCAATATCATCAAACTCTTTGGCAAATTCGATACTTCTTTTTATAACATATTCAATGTGGTTAATTCCATGTCCCACATCATTTTGTTCATATAACGGTAATATATTTTCTTCAACATATTTTTTTATCTTCTAGGAAAGTGCTTCGTAAATTAGAAAATAAAAACACATTAAAATAAATTTAAAATTTTTGTTAAAACAGGTTGACATAGTAAACATATGTATGCTATAGTGGGTTTACTGGGTGGTGATGGTCTTGATTATAAATAGAGCTTATAAATTTAGATTGTATCCTAATAGTAAACAAAAAGAAATAATCAATAAAACTTTTGGTTGTACTAGACTAACTTATAATTATTATTTAAATAAAAGAATTGAAAATTATGAAAATAATCATAAATATCTTAGTGTCTATGACACTATCAATGATTTAAAAAATCTCCAAAAAGAGTTTCCCTTCTTAAAAGAAATAGATAGTATGGCTTTAAGAACCACTTTATTTAATCAAGATAATGCCTTTCAAAAATTTTTTAAAGAAAAAACTGGTTATCCAAAATATAAAAGTAAAAACCAAAAACAAACTTATCGTACAAACTGTATAAAAAGTACATATAAAGGAAAATTGTATGAAAATATCAAATTAGATTTAGAAAATAAAACTATAACCTTACCAAAATTAAAAAAAATAAAAATAAGAGGATATCGAAATTTAAGAAAAATAAATGGTAGAATAATAAATGCAACTATTAGTAAAGAAGCAGATAAATATTATGTATCAGTATGTGTTGAAGAAGAAATAAAAATAGAAAAAATAACACCAACATCTATAGTAGGAATAGATTTAGGAATAAAAGATTTAGTAGTAACAAGTGATCATGAAAAAATAGGAAATCCCAATATAATAAAAAAATATGAGAAAAAAATAAAAGGATTAAATAGATGGTTATCAAG
>CANQHO010000076.1 GCA_947623815.1 uncultured Bacilli bacterium
AAAAATTGACTTTTTCGATTGGCATCGTATACTTTTTTATTACATTCATCAAATTTTAAATCTGATTCTTTTTTTCCATTATAGGCTTTTACTACTAAAAGTCCTGAATAAATTTCTTCAATATGTGAATTTAATTTTCCCAGTTCAACTTGTCTAGCAACAAAGTACTTTTGTGATTTACTTAAAATCAAAAACATAAATACAAAACCAATTAAACTTGCCAATATAGCGGTTATAGCCATAATCCAGTTAGTATAAAACATCATAATAATAGTTCCCAAAAACAAAGTAATAGAACTTACTAAAGTGGCTAATGATTGGTTCATTGTCATGGCAATAGTATCAACATCATTAGTTACTCTAGACAAAACATCCCCGGTTCTATTTCGGTCAAAATATTTAAGTGGTAACTTATTTATTTTAACTGATATTCTACTTCTCAATTCTTTGGCAAAATTATTAGAAACATTAGTCATTAAAATGGATTCAATATAATTAAAAGTAGCACTTAAAAGATATATACACACTAAAAGTAAAACTATTTTTTTAATTTTTTCTATATCCATAAAAGGTTTAATAACTTTACTAATACTTTTTGGCATACTATCTATTTTTTTATAAATAACTTCCGGTTTAGTATTTTTATCAAGACCATTGACAGTTTTTAAATAATTTATTTGATCAATAGCATTTATTTTTACATTATCTATTTCGAAACTTTTAAAAATTGTACTTTTAACATTATCTGGTAAAGTTTCTATTTTTTCTAACATTTTTGAACTGTCTTTACTATCAACACTACTAATAACATTTAAAAATTCTTGTTTTTCTTCATTAGTTAAATCATTACTTTGCATAATCGAATTAACATCTATATTAGTTATAGATCCAACAACTGTTTCAGTAATTTTAGACATATTATCGGTTTTAACTACCAATCCTTCTGATATAGTATCGGTTAGTTTAGATACTTTATTAGGAGAAATTATAGAAAGTATTGAACCAGCCATCGCTAAAAATAGGGCTATGACGATTGCAATTTGAAAATTTTTAAGTTCTTTTAAAAGTCTTTTTATCGCCAAGGAAAAATTTTTAGATTTTTGAGGTACTTCTCTATTTCTATGCATTTTCTAATTCCTCCTTTGATAGTTGTGAAAGGGCTATTTCTTTATAGACATCACAATTTTTTAGTAATTCTTTATGATTTCCTATACCGACACAGCGTCCTTTTTCCAACACGACAATTTTATCAGCATTCATAATAGTTCCAATTCTTTGCGCCACAATCAAACTAGTGGCATCTTTAGTATATTTTTTTAGTTCTTTTCGTAATACCGCATCAGTTTTATAGTCTAATGCCGAAAAAGAATCATCAAATATATATATTTCTGGATTTCTAGCAATTGCTCTAGCTATTGACAGTCTTTGTTTTTGACCACCACTTATATTGGTTCCACTTTGGGCTATATGAGCATCATAACCTTTCTCCATTTTAGTTACAAATTCTTCAGCCTGAGCCACTTTAACTGCCTCTTTGATTTTTTCTTTAGTTATTTTTTCTTTACCATTATCTCCATAAGCCACATTTGATGAAACAGTTCCATTAAATAATACCGCTTTTTGTGGTACATAACCTATTTTATTGCGCAGTATTTCTTGTTTATATTTTTTTACATTGATTCCATCAACTAAAATTTCTCCATCGGTTACATCATAAAATCTAGGCACTAAATTTATTAAAGTTGATTTACCACTTCCAGTAGATCCAATAAAGGCTACAGTTTCTCCTTTATTTGCTTTAAAAGAAATATCGTGAAGTAAATATTCTTCGGCATCGGGATATTTAAATGATACATTTTTAAATTCTACTGTTCCTTTTTCTTTGGCTTCATCGGTTTCCATATCACCATCTTGAATACTAAGTTCCGTATCCAACACTTCATTGATACGACTAGCCGATACTCCAGCCCTTGGTACCATCATAAATATCATGGCTAACATTAAAAACGACATAATTACTTGCATAGAATATGAAGAAAAAACAATCATATCGCCAAAAAGGGTCAATTTATCAACCATTAAAGCCTCTTTGATTAAATAAGCCCCTACAAAATAAATTGATAAGGTTAAAAAATACATTACTAAGTACATTACGGGATTTAATATCGCAAACATTCTTTGATTAAATAATTGTAATTTGGTTAAGTCATTATTGCTTTTATCAAATTTACTTTCTTGATAATCTTCCGCATTAAAGGCTCGAATAACTCTAATACCAGTTAAGTTTTCTCTAGTTACCCCATTGATTCGATCAATTAGTTTTTGAACTATTTTAAATCTTGGCATAACAATAACCATAATTACTGCAATGACAGATAATAATATTACTAAAAAAACAGCTGTAATGGCACTCCATTGCCAACTTTTATTTAATATTTTAGTTACTGCCCAAATAGCTGTAATAGGGGCCTTAATCATCATTTGAAGTCCCATGGAAATAAGCATTTGAATTTGGGTTATATCATTAGTTGTTCTAGTTATTAAACTACTAGTTGAAAATTGTTTTATTTCATGAACTCCTAAGTTTTCGACTTTATCAAATAATTTTTTTCTTATTTTCATCGAAAAACTAGCGGATATATTTGACGCTAAATATCCTACAATAACAGCAGATATTAGGCTTCCTAAAGCACATAAAAGCATAAGTCCACCATTAACTAAAATATCTTGCATTTTACTTCCTTCTGTTTGAACTAATTTAGTTATTTCTGACATATAATCAGGCATTTTTAAATCTAACCAAACTTGACATAAGATCAAAATAAAAGCTACTACAATCAAAGTAACGTCTTTTTTATTAAAATTTTTAAACAATTTTAGCATGACATCATCCTTTCTTGTTGATTTAACAACTTTTTATTTACAACAAATATAAAAAATCACTACCTTTCCTATTCATTATATGAAAAGGACTATTAAAATTTTATTCCAAATTGACAAAAAAAGCAACCCTAAATTTTAGGCTTGCTTATAATTTTAGTTCTACTTTAATTTCTTTAGTTTTTTCTTCTAATAATTGTTTGAATTTTTGACCATCTATTTTTTCTCCTACAATACTTCCATAATGAATTGGTATTACTGTTTTAGGTTTTATTTTTAATACATAATCTAAAGCCTCTTCTACATCCATGGTATAGGTTCCACCAATTGGTATAAATGCCACATCACAGATTATGTTATAGTTTTCTTTTAGATTATCTGTATCTCCAGCTATATAGTAACAAATATTATCAACAGTTATTACATATCCACACCAGTTATATTCTTTTAAATGAAATTTTTTGTTTAGATTGTAAGCAGGTACTGTTTTAATTAAAATTGATTCTATTTTAAATTCCATATTAGGCTCTACTAAAATACATTTTTCTTTGGGAACTTCTATATTTTTAAAAAATTGTTCTTTAATTGATTTAGGTATAACAAATAATGTTTTATCGTTTTTTACTTTATCAATTGCTTCTTTAGAAAAATGATCATAATGTTCATGGGTGATAAAAATTATCATTGCATCATGACTTTCTTCATTTATTAAGTATGGGTCAAAATATAAATTACCAGTTTTAGTTTTAATTTTTATACTACTTTGAGTATTTATAGTTATATTGTTCATTTAGCCTCCTTATATTAATATACAATTTTTAATTTGTTATTGTTTTTAACAAATATTTAAATTTACTCGATATCCAACTGTAATAATTGCATCTAAGTTATAAAATTCAATCTTCCTTTTAACTTCACGATTTTCCTCTTTTTGAACTACCGAGATTTTCTCGGTAGTTATTGTTTTATCTAATTCTTGTTCTAAAAATATATTTTTTAAATGTAATCCTATATTATCTTTAGAACAATCAAACAATTCTGCCATACTTTTTTGAGTAAGCTAAATTGTTTCATCTTTTAAAACAACATCTATATTGACTTTTCCATCTTCGATTTCATATAAAATAATATTGCTTTCTTTCATTTTACCTCCTAGTAAAAATATCATAACATATAAATATATCTTTGGTAACTTTTTTTGATAATTATTTTAATTTATTGTATCCTTCACTAATAATTAGGGTTCTCATCATTATTTTCAGTTATTCCCCATCTTTCCAAACATCAGTTAATTGTTTTCTATTCACAATCCCATTTAATCTGTCTTTAATCCATTTATCACTATACTCTCGTTTTCTATAATAATTAACCGCCCTATCAATAGCAATCTCTGGATCAAATACTTCATCAATTCTTTCACTACCTAAATTAGCAAGCAATAATTTAAATTGTTCTGCTTTTGGACTTGGAATTGACTCTATCAGTCTTAAAATGCCTTTAGTATCTAATGTGTCAGTTTTATAATATTTACCATCTTTGGCTTTCATTTTCAGTTGGTTAGTATTACTAACCAACTTACTTCCCTCATCATTTAATTTACCTTTTAACCATTTCCAATAATTTATTGCTTTAGAATAATCACTTTCAGTTAAAACTGATATTACATCGACAACACTAAAATAATAATCTTCTTTTTCACTGTTCCAAATACTTCTTATTTCTTTTCCTTCAAATAGATTTGAAAATGTTTCTAATTTATTTTGCTTCATTCAAAACCTCCTTGATAATAGCATTATACAACAAGAACATTTGTTTGACAAGACATTTTGTGAATTATTTTATTATATTATTAACACCATATAGAAAAACAAATCATTTAAATGATTTACTTATAAATAAATTATAAAACCAATTGCACAACAATTGTGCACTTCTTATTTTAAATTACATAAAATTAATATTTCGTTACAGTTCAGTCAAGAGATAGATAAATAAATCTATCTTTTTAAGTTCTATTATACCTGAAAATAAAGGAAAATTA
>CANQHO010000077.1 GCA_947623815.1 uncultured Bacilli bacterium
TGTCCCAATTTTGAGGACAACTGACTTCCCTCATTATCTAATTTTGTTTTTAAAGCATTCCAATATTTTCTTGGTCTTGGACTTTCTGTTAATACACCAATAACATCAACGACACTAAAAAAATAATCTTCTTTTTCACTATCCCAAATACTTCTGATTTCCTTACCCTCAAATAAATTAGTAATTGTTTCTAGTTTGTTTTGTTCCATTTTTCCCATCCTTTCGCTTTAATATTTGATTATGTAATAGTAGAGAATTATTCAAAATTCCATTTAATTTTAATATCTCTACTATTTGTTTCAACTCTCAACTTTCCAATATAAATTTTATCAATAAATTCATCAACAATAACTCGATTAAGTTCATCTAATTTTTGATACTTACTAAATATTTCTTTATTATTATTTGAAGATTCTTTTTTCATTTGATAATAAGCAATTTCATTATTAATAGATTTTATTTGATCGTTATATCCATTTTCATTCTTGTTGTATTCTACAACTAAATCTTTAAATTGTCCAGTAGTAATAACCCCATTTACTTTATCTTCATAAAGATTTTTTAAATAGTTTTTGGTTTTAGATATTTGTTTTTCTACATCTATTTTTTGAATTTCTAATGCTTTAATCTTTTTATTAAATATGTTTTTATTTTTTGTTGAATTTAAACTTTCTAATTTTTTTTCATCATAGAATTTTTGAATTTTATCGTTAATGGCATCTAATACAATTTTTTTAAGAACATCATATCTTATGGATATTTTATTAAGACAGTCATCATATCCATCGCGATTTTTTGAACATAAAAGATATTCATGTTCTTTAGAATTCTTTTTTCGCATATAGTGTCCACATTGAAGACAAAATACTTTACCAGAAAATATGTGAACTATACCAGTATTTTTTATCGACTTGGTTCTTTCTTTTATATTATTTTGTACTTTTTTAAATATCTCTTTATCTATAATAGCTTCATGAGTGTTTTCAATTCTAATCCATTCACTTTTATCTTTCTTTTTTATTTTGTGATTTTTATAACTAACAGTAGTTCTTTTTCCTTGAATTAAATGTCCTAGATAAACCTCATTTGTTAAAATTGTTTTAACTGCATTTGTTGTCCATTTTATTTCTTCACGTGGTTTATTACTTACAACATTTAATTTAATACCTTTACGATATTTATAAAGTGAAGGAGATGGGATTTTTTTATTATTTAAGTATTTGGCTATACCAGTAAATCCTAATCCTGTTAAATATAAGTTATAAATTTTTTTTACCACTTCAGCAGCAACTGGATCAACTACTAACTTATTGTTATTTTCTTTGGATACTTCATAACCAAATGAAGCAAAAGGAGAAATAAATTCTCCTTGTTTCATTTTTGAATGAAAAGCACTTCTTATATTATTGGAAACATCTTCTAAATACCATTCATTTACTAGTCCGTTAATTTGTCTTGACTTCTTGTTTCCGCTATTATCTGTATCAGCATTATCAGATAATCCAATAAATCTAATATTCCATTCTTTAAATTTATTGTTGATATATTTTTCAACAATTTCCATATCTCTAGAAAATCTTGATTGACTTTTACATAAAACAATATCTAGTTTTTTATTTTCACAATCTCTAATTAGTCTTTCAAATTCTGGTCTATAAGTTCCAGCTCCAGATAAATCTTCATCACAATATTCTTTAGTTAATACAAATTCTGGGTGTTTTTCAATATATTGATTAAGCATATTTCTTTGATTCTTGATAGATTCACTATTATCATCTTTATTTATTTTGTCCCTATCTTCATTAGATAATCTTAAATAAATACCAACTCTTAATACTTTATTACGCTTAAAACGCTCTTTTTTATTCATAATCATTAACTCCTAACAAAATTAAATTTAAAAGATAAAAAAGATATTTGGAATTATTATTTTGTAAAATTTTATTTTCAAATGTCGAACAAATTTTTTTACTTATAACAATAGTACCATTTAGTAAATCTGTATTTTATTATCGTTATAATTTATTTTATTATTTATCAATTTAAAATAGACTTATTATTAGAAAGTATATCTAGATAAGGATATATGACTATAATTAAATTTAGTTTATCAAATACTAACAGTTAAAATATATCATAAATTAGTCATAAATTTTGGTGCTGGATTAACTTATATAAATTGACAATAATATATAAAATGCTATAATTATATTAGTATATTTAAGCAAATTGGTGATATTAAGTATACTGAAGAAAGGAGATATTTATGAAAAAGAGTTTATTAGTAACAATGTTGTTAACAATATTATTTGTCCCATTCTTAGTAGATGCTAAAATGATAGAGACAAATGATAAGGACAAAGCTTTAGAGATGTGGCGTAATTGGCAAAAAGCAGTTGATGAAGACCCACTTAGTACTAAAAATTTGGATCGCCCTATATTAAATACTGGTAAATATATTAAACCAGAAGATATTATTAGTTTAGAATATAGAGACGAATCACAGAAAGAACTATTTGATTATACGTTTAAAGATGGAGTTATAACTATAAAAGTAAAGGATTTAGATGTATACAATGCTTTAAAAGCTAACAAAGCAATTGAAGGAGGTTCTTTAGATAAAAAATTATCTAAGTATATAAATTCTAATATTAGAGATATTGGATTGAAAGTAAAAGTTCATTATGTAAATGGTATTACAAGTTTTATTACATATTCTCCATATAATAATGAATTTGCTGAATCTGATTTATTAGAGCCAAAAATTGCCGATGATATGTGGTATAATCAAACAGACTCTAAAGGAAAATATTATGAATTTGCTCATCCTGGAGTTTTATTCTATTATTCAAATGTAAATACATGGAATATAAAACATTTATTAGGACTAGATATAAATTATACACCATGGAATGGTGAATATTTAATATTAGGATATACTGATAATGATAAAACTGTTGGTTATAAAGATGAAAATAAAAAGGAAGGACCTGTAGTTACTAATTCATATTACACTAAATTATCTTTAAAATATGAATTGGTTAAGACAATTTCTAGTGATAGTAAAACAAATGTTAAAGTAACTACTAAAAAAAATGTTGATTCTAATTTAAAAGTATCTATTTTAAGTACAACTTCATCAGCTTATAAACAACTTAAAGCTAAATTAAACGGTAACACTGTTTTAGCTGCTTATGAAATAAGTCTTGATGATTATTCTGGTAATATAAAAGTTTCTTTACCAGTAGATAGCAAATACAATGGCAGAATGGCTACTGTATTACATCAAAAGAAAGATGGAAGTATTGAAACTTTTGAAAGAAAAGTAACAGATGGATTTGTTGAAGTTACAGTAAATGAATTATCACCATTTATGGTATCTTTAGATAAAGTAAATACTAATGTTTTAGATGATGTTCCAAAAACAGGAGATGAACTTCCTATGACCTTAATAGGAATAATTGCTTTAGTATCAGTAATTGGTGCATTAAACTTAAAATTATCATTTAATAGAAAGTAATATTAAAAAAATAATCAAAGAAACCTAGTAATCAAATCAGCTCGATTATTAGGTTTCTTTAATTGTATTATTTAACAAATTATTCTTATATCTTTTTTTAGTTATAAATTACTTAATTGTTACTATTTTTGTGTGTACACAGTATTCATCCAACTCTTTGACGCATACCTCCTGATAATCTACTAGGATAACTGTTGATAAATTCTTTTAAACCATATGTTTCTAATAAGTTAATAACTTTTTGTTTTTCTAAATCAGTAACTTTTCCTTTAATTTCTAAACCTAATAGACAATTTTCTAAAATAGTTCTCCATTCAAATAAACAATCTTGTTGGAGCATATATCCGATTTTTATATCTTTGGCAAAATTTATGTTGCCAGAACTAGGATTAAGTAGTCCACATAACATTGATAAAACTGTCGATTTACCACAACCGGATGGCCCAACAATTGAAATGAATTCTCCTTTTTTTAATGACAAAGAAAACCCATCTACAGCAAGGGTTTCCCCTTGCTTAGTATGGTATGTTTTACACAAATTTTCTACTTTTAATAATTCTTTATTTTCCATAAGAATTATCTACTAATTTATCGAATGGAGCCTTTTTGTCTAATTCCTTTGCACTTTCCATAATTTCTTGAATGTGATTAAAATCTTCTTCTTTAATATTGGTCGTATCGAACCAAGCATCGATATCCATATATCTTTTAACTATTTTAATTAAATCATTTCTAGAGACATCAGGGAAATAATCAGCTATGACACCAGCAATCTCAGTTTCATTATGACTATGAACATAATCAAGACCTTTATTTATCGCTTTAGTAAATCCTTTTATAACATCAGGATTGTTTTTTAAATAACTTTTTTTAGTATTATAAGTTGTATAAGGAACAACACCTCCAAGTTCGCCTAATGAAGCGACTATATGACCATATCCTTGGGCTTCTAATTGTGTTGCTTGAGGTTCTCTTAAAGTAACAAAAAGAAGTTACTAAAAAATTTATTAGCACATATCTAATTATTTCATATATTATTTTAGGAGAGTGATGTATGAATTTTGACTATCATTTTGGAAACCAATATTACAATTACTATGATAAAATAGGCGTTCAAAGTAAAGAATACCAAATTATGGCCCCAGAACAAGAACAATTAAGACAACCGGGAATGGAATATTTAATGACCCCACAACCTATTTTTGACAATCCCAATTATAAGGGTAGTGGTAAATTAAAAGATAAAGTTATCATTATAACTGGCGGTGATAGTGGTTTAGGTCGCGCCGCTTCAGTAGCGTTTGTTAAAGAAGGGGCTAAAGTAGTAATTCCATATTACGATGAACATGAAGAT
>CANQHO010000078.1 GCA_947623815.1 uncultured Bacilli bacterium
CTTTATTATAAATACTGCTGTTGTTCTAGTATTTCCTTCACAAAAAGGATGTACTTGCCATATATTTGAAGTAAATCGAGCAATATGTTTAATTGATTCTTCTAAAGACAAATCTTTATATGAAAAATTTCTTTCCTGTTCTAGATCATATTCTAAAGTGTCTTTTATAGTTTCAAAAGAAGAGTATATAACTGTATCATCATTTAAAATCCATTCTTTTTTAGTAAAATTATAATCTCTAATTTTTCCTGCTTCTTTGTAAATATTTTTAAACAATCTTGAATGAATATTAAATAATTCCACAATATTAAAATTAAAACTGTTTTCACTTAAAATTTCTGTTATTCTAACTGAAACTTTATCTGCTTCTTCACTATTATTTTCTATTTTACGATTATTTTCTATTTTATAATATTCATCTATTCTCTTTTTCACTTCATCAATATCAATATTACCTTCAATATGATCTTTAGCAGTTCCTATTAAATATTGCGAAGGTTTTAATCCGTCAACTTCTTGAAGTCCAATAGCTGTTTCCCAAGTTTTAGCTTTTTCACTACTTTTAAGCTCACCTTGTTTAATGTATTCCGATAATTCCATATTCCAATTTTTATTTTTGTCCATAAATAAATCTCCTTTTACTTTACCTATATTGTATCATTCATTTGATAATTTCACAATATTTAAAGTGCAATTTTTGCACTTTACTTTTAAAAAATATTGCACTTTATTTTTTTGCTTCTTCTGAGTTATTGTTAAATTATTTATTTTCAATTAGTTTATCTTCATCTATATATTGATAATTTAAGGAATTCTCTTTCGTAATAACTGATTTTTTGGTTTCTTTTTCATATAAATCTTTTGCCCCCTTTGCTACTTTACCACCACGACTGGCAACTTTCATATTTTCTTTTAATCCTTGTGGTTGTTCTGTATCTGCTATATCTCTAGTTGCAAGTTCTCCTAAATCTGTTAATAATACTTCGATATCACTCATATTATCTCTTAAAGATTCTTTTCTAAGACCTTTAAATTGTTTGTATTCTTTAGCAGTCATACCAGACCATGTTTTATATATTTCATTGGTTAAAATAGCATATTCTTTATTTTCAGTTATTCCGCCATCTTTCCATACATCAGTTAATTTTTTTCTATCTTGAATACCTTTAATTCTTTTTCCAATCCAAGCTTCATCATATCCTTTGGATCTATATAAATCTATAGACCTTTGAGCCGCTATCGATGGATCAAACACTTCATCAATTCTTTCACTACCAAGTTTTGCTAACCAAAGTTTCACTGGTTCTGCATTCTTGCTAGGAATAGATTCAATTATTCTAAACATTCCTTCAATATCAACTACATCAGTATTATAATATTTGCCATCAGAAGCTTTCAATTTCAGTTGGTTACAATTTGTAACCGACTCATTTCCCTCCTGTTTTAGTCTATGTTTTAAAACTTTCCAATAATTTCTCGGATTATCACTTTCTGATACAACTCCTACAATATCTACAACACTTATATAATATTTTTCATCATCTTTATCCCAAACAGTTCTAATTGTTTCATTATTAAATATTTTATTTACTAAATGCATTTTACTTTGATTCATTTTCCCCATCCTTTCATTCTTACTTTCTAGTCTCTTTATTTATTATTTAAAAAATTCATTACTAAATCAATTAGAATATCTTTTTCTTTAGGATTAGATTGTGCGATAAGTAGTGTAATTGCCACAAGTGTATTGTTATCAATTACTTGACCTTGTTCATTATATAGAATATTATAAAATTCTAGAAAGTATATAAATAGTGTAGCAGCTATTCTTTTGTTTCCATCAATAAAAGTATGATTTTTAATAATTAAATATAGGAAATTGGCGGCTTTTTCTTCAACAGTAGCATATAAGTCATTACCATCAAAAGATTGATATATAGTACCTATAATTGCTTTTAAACCTTTGTTTCTTTCCAACGCAAATAAATCGCTATCACTATTAAATTTAAGTTTACCAACTATATCCATGCACTCTTCATAAGTAATTTTGTCATTATTTTTAGTTCCTTTAGGTTTTGTTATTCTTTTATGGTCATAATCATCAAGTAAGTTTAAAGCATTTGAATAGTTATTTATTACTTTAATTATTTCTTGTGCTTCTGTTCCTTTTAATTCAGTATCTATTCTTCCCGCAATATCTATTAACTTGATTGTTTTTTCCAGATATTCTAATCTCTTTTGGTTAACTGCATAACCTTTAATCATATAGTCTTTTAATACATTAGTTGCCCATTTTCTAAATATAATACCATTTTTGGATTTTACACGATAACCAACACTAATTATCACATCAAGATTATAGTAATCTAATTCTCTAGTTTGAGTTTTATCTGATATTGCACCATGTCGAGTGGTATGTGCAAATTTTGCACACACCTCATTCTTATCCAATTCATCATCTTTAAAAACATTATTTATATGTCTTGCTATAACTGTTCTATCTCTATTAAACAATTTAGCCATTTGCTCTTGTGTAAGCCATACAGTTTCATCTTTCATGTTGACTTCCAATTTAACATTTTGATTTTCAAATAATATAATTTCATTTTTCATATAATTTTGCCTCCTTTATTATTTATTTAAAACTAGAATAAAAATGTAAATCTCTATTCTGATAATTTATTTTTCTTTTCTTTTTCTATTTCTTTAAGACTTTTCTTAGGTGTCGGTAACTCTTCTGGCATTGTTCCTCCTAATTCTTTTATTGTTTTTCTTATTTTACTTCCAACTTCAAAATGGGTTTTATTAGCATCTTTTTCGGTTTTAATTTTGTCTCTTTTTAATTTTTGTTCTGTTTGAGAAATTCTAAATAAATTAGCAATTAACTCTTCACTACCCATATTATCTAAAATATCTTCTCGATATCTTAGTCCTTTTCTTTTGGCTATATCATCTGCTGTTTCTCCGTTATATAAACCTTTATATCCCCAATTATGAAATTTATCAAAATTTTTAACTCCAGCTTTTTTAGCCGCAATATTTAAAGAATAATTACCTTTTCTAGTTAAATTTCTTTGATAAAATCTTTTTTCGTCCTCACTTAATAAACTATATTCTAATTCAGAAATTTCTTGTTTTCTTGTTTGAATAGCAAAATAAGTTTGAGCTAAAGCTATACTGTCTTTTCTAGGATCTCCATTTTGAATAATTAAGTAACAAGCATATCTAGATAATTTATAATCATTTTGTTCTCTTTTAGCACCAGAACCTATAGATACCATTTTCCTGATGTCGGTAAAATGGTCATCAACTAAAATATTACTATTCTCACAAGATTTTTTTGCTTTATCTATAACTTTTTCAAAATTTTCCCATTTGCTATATTTTAAAACGTGCATTAGTTCTCGTGCCTTCCAATATTCTTGACCAAATTTATCAATATGTTTGATATCTTCAAATAATTTTGTAGTTTCTTCAATTTTAGCAATTTTTTTCATTTTTCACCTCCATTTCTTTCAGATAATATACATAGTTTTAATGTAAACTATCTGTTTTTTGCTATTTCTCCTAAATTTGTTAATTTTTAATATCAACAACAATTACTCATCAAATCCACTATAGTATACATATGTTTACTATGTCAACATATTTTAAAAAATTTTTAAATTTATTTAAATACAAAAAAAATACACAAAATTTATGATTTATGTATTTTTTTACTAAATAATTACATTTTTTCTATATCAGATAATCCAAGTTCAACAGTTGTTTCTTGGCCAAATAAATCTATGATTACTTCTAATTTTTGGGTTTTAGCATCTATTGATTTTATTTTACCAAACATATTCGCAAATGGTCCATTTATTACTTTGATAGAATCTCCTTCATTGATATCTCCATCAAGTTCTAATCTACTCATTCCCATACTGTTTAATATTTTATCTACTTCTTGGGGTGGTAAAGGAAATGGTTTAGCTCCTTTTCCAGATGATCCGATAAATCCAGTTACCCCTGGGGTGTTTCTGACTATAAACCAAGCTTCATCGGTCATAATCATTTCTACTAAGATATATCCAGGAAACATTTTTTTTACTTTTTCTTTTTTTACTCCATCTTTTATTTCTACTTCTTTTTGTTCTGGTACTACTACTCTAAAGATATAATCTTCCATACCCATAGTACTAGCCCGCATTTCCAATTTTTCTTTTACTTTGTTTTCATGTCCTGAATAAGTGTTTACTACATACCATTCTTTTTCCATATTATCCCCCAATCTTCATTAGTGTACCAAATATAAAATCAAGTCCATAGTAAAATAAGGCAAGGACTGCAACACAACAAATAGTGGCTAAGGAACTTTTAAATAATTCTTTTTTATTTGGCCATCTTACTCTTTTCATTTCTTTTTTTACATCGTTAAAAAATTGTTTTATTTTACCCATTTTGCACCTCTTTTATTTTATGCTTTTTTGCATTTAAAAAAGACATCTCTGTCTAAATAAAGAATACCATTTTTTTTATATAAAGTCAATTGTTTGTTGGATTGTTTGTGGATTTTTACTAAAAAAAGGTTACTACTCAGAGATAAAAATGAAAAAAATTGATATAAAAGATGAAAAAAAATAAAAAAAGAGTTATAATTAAAGA
>CANQHO010000079.1 GCA_947623815.1 uncultured Bacilli bacterium
TCGGTTACACTATTTACATTTCCATTTTTATCAAAGGTTATTGTTCCACTACTTGGTAAACTTCCCTTTACATCTAAGGTTAATGGAGTTTCTCCACAGGTTAATACATTTCCTTTGACTGTACAATCCCCGGTTATTTTATTTTTTCTATTTTCCATTAAATGAATTATTACACCTTTTTCACTAGCTTCCACATATCCTATCGCACTACTTTTGGCCGCTCCGAATCTCGCATTTTCGATGATGTGTAGTATTATGGGTGTCGCTATCAACGCTATTACTGCTAATATTACAATGACTGCCAGTAACTCTATCAATGTAAATCCTTTCTTATTTTCTGTAAATAAAATACCCCCCCGAATTTACGTTCGGTGTACATGCTTTTGTCTTTCATTTCTTCACTCCTTAATTCTATTTTGCACACTTAATTTAACTTTATTCAGTACAAAAAAATAACCAGATATTAGTTCTCTACTATATCTATATATACTATAACACAATTTAGTATTCGTAACAACATTTTTTAGTCAAAAAAATATGTCTGTGTAAAGACATTTCGACACATTTTGACTATATCTAGTTTTATAATACCAACTTAATAAATCTCAAAGGAGGAAAAATTGAAGACGTTAATGCTCAAGTTGTTCAATTAAACCTCAATGTTTTACCTAATGAATTTAATAACTTAGATAGTAATACTCTATTACATGATACTATCAATGACGTTATTACAATTGATAATTATAAAATAATCAATAAAAATCTTGCACATTTAGACGACATAACTTATAATAAAGATAAAGAAAAAGAGATTGCTTGGGAAAAAGAAGATGTCAACGAATATGTTAGACGTGTTGAAATTGCCCACGCCAAAGAAGAAGCTAAAGAAGAAGCAAAAAATGATACAGCCAATGAATTTATCAAAAATATGTTGTTAAATGGGGCTGATTTAAATTTTATTTCTAAAGTGTCTGGCAAATCCAAAAAAGAAATAAAAACATCAAAAAAACAACTAAATAATTAAAAAAAGATTTTTAAAAGTTTGGAGATAAATTATTTCCAAACTTTTTATAATAAATAAAAATGTTTCTCAAAGAAAAAATCAAATAATTTCTTCTTTTATCTTATTATTACTCAATACCTCTACAAGTTTATCAATCTCTTCTTTAGTGTTGTAAAAAGATAAACTAATCCGGACGGTATTTTTTATATTGATAGCCTCTTTAACAATCTTGGCACAATGATTACCAGCTCTAACACAAATGTGATATTTGTTTAAATAAATAGCCAAATCTTGAGCAAAAATATCTTTATAATTAAAAGTAATAATCGGTCCTTCACTGTTTTCATTGTAAATGATAATATTATCTAATTCCTTTAATCTTTTTAATGCATAATCTTTTAAATCACTTTCATACTTTTGAATATTATCTATCCCAATAGTATTTAAGTATTCCAGTACCGCTTTAAAACCTAACACCCCCGCAATATTTGGGGTTCCGGCTTCTAAAATAGATGGGATGTCATTATATATTCTAAATCCATCACTTTGAAAAGTCGCATTCATTCCTCCACCAAAAATAATTGGTTTAGTCATATTTAACTTTTCACTGGTTCCATAAAGAATTCCTACTCCCGTTGGTCCATACATTTTATGAGCGGAAAAAGCTAAAAAGTCAATATTTAAATCTTGGACATCAATTTTCATATGTGGAATAGCTTGCGCCCCATCGACAACCAAATCGATGTTTTTTTCTTTTAAAAATTTACCTATTTCTTTAATTGGTCTAATATCCCCAATCACATTAGTAACTAAAGCAATACTGACAACTTTAGTTTTATCAGTTATCACTTTTTTTAAATTATTCAAAGTAACTTTGTAATCTTCTGTAAGGGGTATATATTTAACTTTAATACCAATTAAATCTTGCAGTTCAAACCAAGGTAAAATATTAGAAGCATGTTCTGTCAAAGTTATAATAACTTCATCATCTTTTTGTAGTTGATTTTTATAATAACCAAACACTATTTTATTTAAACTATCCGTAGTATTATTAGTAAAAACTATTTCTTCTTCTTTATCCGCATTGATTAAATTTTTAACTAATTTTCTAGTGGCTTCATATTCCATATCCACTTTCAAACTCATATCATAATCCCCTCTATGAGCATTAGCGGAATATTCATTGTAATATTTACTAGTAGCTTCACTTAAAACTTTAGGTTTTAAAGTAGTTGCTCCATTATCTAAATAAATAACATCTTGTTTTAATAAATAAAAGTCATCACGATTCATACTTTCACCCCCAATTCACATCGACAATATTTTGTAAAGAATCGTTTGTAGTTTGAATATAACCTTTCACAATTAAATTAGTGGCTTCACTAGAAGAAAGTCCACGAGAAGTTAAGTAAAAAAGTTCTTCCGGTTTAATACTACCAATGTATGCCGAATGATTAGCAATTACATCTTCTTCTTCAATAAGTAAAACTGGTTTGATTAGGTTTTTTTCATCATTGAGAGTTAATATTCGGTTATTTTGATCAACTACACAACCTTTAGTACCATTATAAACAATACCAGTTACATGATAAGTTAAAGAACCTTTTTTTAAAGTAACTCCCCTATTTTTTATTATAAATTTGGTTTTACAAGCATTATGATAACTTATAATATCATATTTTCCATGGTCTAAAGCAACATTGATAAAGTTGATATTTACCATAGCATTTGTTTCGTTTAAAAAGATTAAATCTAATTGTTTAGCATGTTTTATTTGATATAATCTTTCAACATTGACAACACTATTTTCTTGGACATAAAATTTGTTTTGGATTTTACTTTTTTTGGCATTTCTTCCTTCATACAAATTGAAAGTAATATTACTATCGACATATATTTTTATATCTAATTTAGAAGTATCACTAAAATCTATAAATTCTAAAGTAGTATCTTTTAAAATATGTAATTCTATTTTTAAAATATCATATATACCTTCTTTAATAGATATTTTAATTGAACTATCGATATCTTGCTTAATTATTTTATTATTTTTGATATGTAATTTATTCATTTTCATCCTCTTTGGTAAAAGCATTGTAACCCTTTTTTTCAACTTCGGCTACTAAAGAATTGTCGCCACTTTTAATAATACTTCCTTGTTTCATAATATGCACAAAATCAGGTTTGATGTAATCTAAAAGTCTTTGGTAATGGGTAATTAGTAATATGGCACATTCTTCTTTTTGATAGTATTCCATTATTTTTTCCCCAACTAATTTTAAACTATCGACATCAAGACCGGAATCTACTTCGTCTAAAAGAATTAAACTTGGTTTTAATAAGTACATTTGAATTATTTCGTTTTTCTTTTTTTCTCCCCCACTAAAACCGACATTTAAAGGACGGTTTGTCATATTGGTATCCATATTAAATTCTTTATATAATTCGTTTACTTCTTTTACAAATGGTAACAATTTAAAATTTTCTTGTTTTTTAGATACGGCGGCTTTTAAAAAATCGGCATTGGTTACTCCTTCTATTTCACTAGGGTTTTGCATGCTTAAAAAAATACCCAATCTAGCCCTTTCATCGGTTTTTAAGTTGTTTATTTTTTTACCATCATATTCAATAGTACCTTTGGTTATTTTGTAAGATGGATCACCCATAATAACTTTGGTTAAGGTACTTTTTCCAATTCCATTTGGTCCCATTATAACGTGTATTTCTTTACTGTTTATAGTAAGGTTAAAATCTTGGATTATTTTTTTACCATCTATTTCTACATTTAAGTCTTTTATTTTTAATGTATGCATATTATCACACTCCGACATTACTATTTTATCATTTTTTTATTGTTTTTAATACTTTTTGATTATATTTTTTATTTTTTTTAACAATATATAATAGAATGTTCGCAGATATTCACGAAAAAAGAAATTTTTTTCTTTTTTTAATTTAAAAAATGTTTGGGAATTAACTCTCAAACATTTTTATATACCCTTTTATACTAAAATACCAACGTTTTTAGATGTTTTACACTTATTTTATATAAATTATATATTGTTTAATGTATGGCATTTTTATAGTAAATAAAGGCATTTCACAAATTTCACAGATTGTAAATTTTCGCCAAAACGCTTGGTTTTTCCCTAGCAAAACCTTTTCTTTCTGGCGTTTTGGGGTTGAGATTTTTCGGTCTGCCTAGCTTGGGGTTGATTGTTTTTACGCTGCGACTAAGTTAAATGCAGTTGACTCACTTTTTCCATCTTTTCCATCGGCGGCGAATTTGACTCCAGATTTTAGAACTACGACTGGGCGCACTCCAAACGAACCGTAGTTAAACCAATCCACATACCGGCGGCCCGGATACCAAGCATACAAGCTGCCGTTATCATAGGCAGACGCCAGCCAATAGTAACTTCCTATGTCTATCATGTCATTGTTATATCCACATGGTGTTGATTCTGTTTTATTATAACATGTGCTATTACTTCCTCCATTGTCTGTTATTGTATAATTATTATTTTTGTTTATTTGATATGTTATTTTATTAAAGTCTTCATTTGTCATATAATGCACACTTTGGGCGTATGTGGCATTACCGTATTTTGTCCATGC
>CANQHO010000080.1 GCA_947623815.1 uncultured Bacilli bacterium
TTTAAGAATCCTATATTTTTAAAAGGTTTTTTTTAAATTCTTAACATAACTAAATCCTTAACATAAATATAAAAAAAAGAAACAACTTACATTGTTTTACTTTCTTCCAAACTTTTAATAGTCATTTGTTTTTTAATATCTTCCCATAATTTATAAACACCATTTATACTATTATAACTTGCTTCATCTTTAAATACTTTACTATCACCATATAAATTAGCTTCAAAATCATTTACCACTTCTAAACTTCTAGGTTCTAAAGCAAAAGACTTAGCCAACATAATTTGAATATCAGCCAACTTACTTTCAAAACTTTCCTTACCATTTTTACTCAATTCAAAATTGTAATTCATAAGTTCCATAGTATCCATGGAAATATTATTATTAACTAAAGTATTTACTAAAGAATTAGGATTGTTGGTAAAATAAGCTTGAAACAATATATCTGGTCCAACTATATTAGAAATTAAATTAGTCGCAATTACTTCATCATCATATAAAGAATCCTTTTTATTACCAACCACAAAATTAGTAAGAATTTCTGTATATCCCATATTCAACGCTTTCAATTTATCATTTTGATCAAAACCAAAAGTTTGGTCATGAGAAGTAGCTATTCTAATTAAAGCATTCATAAGAACATGTTTAACATCATAATCTTTTTTTAATTCTTCTAAATTAAAACATAATTCATTATCAACTGGATGATAATCCATAATATCTTTAGTTACTAATTTACTAGAAGATACTATTTTAATATTCTCCAATCTATTTTTTAAATTAGTTAAATCAACCATCGGAAAAAAGGTATTTAAAATGGTAATTAATTCTTTTATATTATCTTTAAAATCACTTGTTATACTTTTATTATTATCAACTGCATCTAAAACAGACTTTAGTCCCATATAATCACCCTAATAACAGTATAACATATTTTTTTTAATTTGAAATAATTTTTTTAAAAAAGAATTATTTTAAACAATATATCCATAATATAAATATGAATTTAAAAATATATCTTTTTATTTTTTTATGTAAAATTGCCGAAAACATGATTGCGACTTTACGGATAATTATTATCAACAACAACCGAAAAATAATGGGGGCTTTATTACAATTTACCAACACTTTAATTTGGATATTAGGTACCAGTTTAGTTATTGTTGATATCAATAAAGACATTTTAAAAATTTTGGTATTTGCGGTTGGTTCTTTAGTAGGTTCTTACTTAGGAAGTAAGATGGAAGAAAAATTATCTTTGGGAGATAATTTATTTATCTGTATGACAGAAAACAAAATTGATACAATGATAAGAAATAACGGCTATGCCGTTACCTTAGTAAAAGGTAAAGGATTAGAAAGTAAAAAAAACATTTTATTTATTGTTTTACCTAGATATCAAAATAAACAATTTATGGATTTGATGAAAAAAATAGATCCTTACGCATCTATTGTCTTTTTAAGAACTAGTATAGTTCAAGGTATTTATAAAAAATAATTATTTTTTTCTAAACCAATGAATGAACAAAAGTAAAATAATAAATCCACCAATAGCTAATATATAGTTAGTATCGATATTGATTTTTTTGGGTTTCTTTTCTTTAACTTCTTTTTCTTCTTCCATTTGGAATACTAACTCCCCAGATTTAGAATATTGATAATTTTCTCTGGCGTACTTGGCTAAATAATCTTTATCTTTTAACTTTTCTATTTGCGTTTTTAAACTTTTTTCCTTGGCTTGTAAAGTAACCAAATTTTCTTTTAAAGCGGCTTCTTCTTCTTTTAAATTATAAATCCGAATGACATAAACAGAAAGCATAGTAAAAAAATAAACTATCATAGCAACCGATATAGTTCCAAATAAAGCTAAACGTCTTTTACTTGCCTTTGTAACCTTTCTTCTTTTTGCCATTGTCATTCTCCTTCTAAATGAATTATATCATTTTTTATAATACCAAGCAATAAACCTTTTTATTTTTTAAAATTTGACGTAAAATAAAAACCTCAATTTTTAGAGGTTATTTTAAATACAAAATTGATATTTATATAAATTAAATGTTCAACCAAAACCCCTACAATCAAAGATAACAAACCATATGGATGAAAAATACCATTGTTGACTTTTTGTAAAATAAAAAAATACATTAAAATATGAAAAACAACAAATAAAAAATGAATGATAACAATATATACTTTAGAAGTATTTTTTAAAATATTATAATTTAAATCTAAAGTTACTCCAAAAAAAATGCCATAAAGGAAAGAACAAATTAAAGTCATTATTTGAACTTTTAAAATCATTTAAACAGTTTAGACAACATGCTTTCACTATCCTTACCTTTGGCATTTTCCATATAATTTAAACTGTTAATTTTTCCTTTAATGGAAACATTCCCCTGATAAGTATCCAACTTAATAATTTCTAAATCTTGACCTTTTAAATTGATATAACCCATAATAGTTTCCAACAAAAATTCTTCATTGTCAAAACTATCAATTTTTTTAACTCCCGTTATAACAATGTTTTTTCTTTCATTGATGGTAACACTATGATTAGATGAAGTTAATAAATTATCCTTGTCCATTTTTCCACCTCAATAAAATATATGTTCAAAGTAAAAAAAAAGACCATTTTTAGTCTTCTTTATTAAGTTCTGCTTTATAAGCATCGATAATAGCATCTTCAAACATTTTACGACATTCTGGATTTATAGGATGGGCAATGTCTCTATATAAACCATTAGAAGTTTTTCTGCTTGGCATAGCGGTAAATAAACCATTTTCACCTTCAATGATTCTAATGTCATGTATAGCAAAGCAATCATCTAATAAAACTGAGGCAATTCCTTTCATTTTTGAATCTTCTTTTTCCGTAACACGTACACTTACAGATGTTATTTTCATGTTCTTCTCTCCCTTCGCCGTATATTGTATACACTTTAATTTTATACCATATAAATTAGAAAAGCAACAATTTTTTCAATAATCGGCCAAAAAAAGAGTAAAATTTTATTTTAATTTTCAATTTTAATTTCTTTTATTTTTAAATTATATTCGGACTTTTTAATTTCAAATTATATTTTATACTCTATAATACAATTCAATTGTATTATTTTATTTTGAAAAAAAAACTTAGTTTTAATAACTAGGCTTTGAATGACCTAGAGCTTCAAAAGTTTTCTAGGCACTACTCAGTTTATAATATACCATTTTTATATTATTAGTTCAATACAAAATTCCAGACAGTGTCTGGAAAATTAAGTTGGTCTCATTATTGTGGATTATTAAGTATTGAGAACGTGGATGAACGAAACTTTTATGAAAAGAAATGTTTAAATTCTAATTGGAGTGTACGATAATATTAGAAACGTCTTTATTTGAAAATGAATAATCTTAAAGCTGAAAATCTAGGACAAATGAATTGTATTTAAACTATTACGAACAAGTTGTAAATTCAAAAGATGATGGAAAACCTATTGGTATCATTTTATGTGCTGAAAAAGATAATATAATGTTAGAGTTTGCTTTAGGCGGCTTATCTAATAATATTTTTGCTTCTATCTATACTTACTATATTCCTAATAAAGAACAATTAATTAATGAAGTTGAAAAAGTTTTATATGAAACTAAAAAAGATGATATTGAACATTATTGTTTTTACCATCTTTTTAAATTATCCTTTATAAGACAAATGATTTCTATCGAACCAAACTATATAAAAATAATCTTCTTGCCTATAGCCAATTATTCTAAATTTTTCTGATGCCCTTAAAGAACTTAATGTTATATCCTTTTCTATATTATTTGGTAATGGAATTTCAGGTATATTTTCAAATTTAAAACCTTTATAAGTTTTTATACTTCTCCAAGGCAACCTTTCAAATTTTTTGGCAAAAGATATAAACTCTTTTAATTCTTCTTTTTGCAAATTATAAAGTGGATATTTTTCATCACATTGTGAAAACTTTAAAATTCCTGTTTTATCATCATTATTTTCACGAATTAGTTTATAATCAAAACTATTCTTTTGCCCAAAATTATGCTTCATAAATTACTTTTTTAAAAAATTCTTTCATGCTTTCTTTTGAGATAATTTCGTGACATATTTCACCTGGTGCATAGCCTTTTCTTGCATCAATCCATGGTTTTTCTTTGTGAGTTTGTTCTTCTAAATATTTACCATCATAAATTCCAAAGGTTTGCCAAATATCATTTAAAAAGTCACATATTGAATCTTCTATTTCAGGAATTTCTTCAGAGGGACTTGGTATAGAATTGAAACCATATATTTTATATTTGTCATAAATTTCTTCATTAGCTGGTCCATGGGCCCAAGCTTGAAAATCTTCTGAAAATAATTCTTTATCATAATATGCTAAATGATAACCTTGGGCATAATATAATATCTTTTGTAGTTTCAAAGGAGTTATTGTACTTCCTGAATCCCTATCAACAATTTTAAGAAAAAAATTAGCTACATCAAAAATCGTTAAAGTATTCTTCATATTACCACCTCCTCGTATATTATTTATAGTAATCATACACTTATTTGAAGAATTCTTCAAGATATGTGCAATATATTTTATTATTT
>CANQHO010000081.1 GCA_947623815.1 uncultured Bacilli bacterium
ATTTATGATGACATTTATAGTGACACATATGATAATAGAAATAAAGAATTATGATGGATGTAAATTCAAAAAGATAATTTAAACAATAATAAATAGTGTCAACTGAAAAAATATGTAAATTAACAATTATTTAAAAAGTATGCTATAATATATGTGAATAGAAGTGATTAAAAAGTTTTAAGTATCAGTAAATCAGTAAAGAGAATTTGGAGGTAAATTATTATGAATTATGATGTGACTTCAACAACTTCATCAGGACCTTATTTAATAACTTTATTAGTGTTAATGATTTTCTATCTATTCTGCATGTGGAAAATATTTACTAAAGCAGGAGAAAAAGGATGGAAAGCAATAATTCCTATTTATAATAAAATTATATTACTTAAAATGACAGACTTACCTACATGGTATATAATTTTAATACTTATTGTGCCAATTGCTAATATATATGCCACATTTAGATTATATATTGAATTAGCGCATAAGTTTGGAAAATCAACCGGATATGGAGTGGCTACAGTGTTTTTCCCTTATGTCTGCATCCCAATTTTAGCCTTGGGTAGTGCCACATACAATAACTAAATTAAAAAATATGATACTTTAAACAACTATTTAATAAAATCTAACTATTCATTAAAAGATAACGGAGGTTATCTTTTTAAGTTTTCTAGAAAAAACTATTGTTTTTAAAACTCGATAAATGATACAATAACATAGTATGAAAGGAAGATGTTATGCCTGAATTACCAGAAGTAGAAACGGTCAGAAAAACCTTAGAAAAAAAATTAGTTGGTAGAAAAATATTGTCAGTAGAAGTAATATATCCTAACATAATTGAAAATGATGTTAAAGAGTTTAAAAAAAATATCCAAAATCAAACTATAAAGGCGATGAAACGTCGAGGAAAATGGTTGATGTTTGAACTTGATGATTATATTTTACTCAGTCATTTAAGAATGGAAGGAAAGTATTTTTTCAAAACTAAAGATGATGATTATTCTAAACATGAACATGTTATTTTTAAATTAGATAATAATCAAGAATTGAGATATAACGATACTAGAAAATTTGGTAGAATGTTACTAGTAAAAAAAGAAGATTTAGAAAAAGAAAAAAAATATCAAGAATTGGGATTAGAACCATTTGATTTAAATTTAACACCTGAATACTTAAAAGAAAAATTTAGTAAAATAAAATTGCCGATAAAAACGGCTTTGTTAGATCAAAGTATTATTGCGGGTATAGGTAATATATACGCTAATGAAATTTTATTTAAAAGTAAAATAAATCCATTTAAAAAGGTAAGTGAGTGTACTATCGATGAATATAAAAAAATAATTGATAACACTAAAACAATCTTATCAGAGGCTATTGAAAATGGTGGAACTACTATAAAAAGTTACGAATCTAGTGAAGGGGTTCATGGTAGATTTCAACAACATTTATCAGTTCATGGTAAAGAAAATGAACCTTGTCCAATTTGTCAAAATTTAATTCAAAAAGAAAAAGTAAATGGAAGAGGTACTTATTTTTGTCCAATATGTCAAAATGTAAGTAATAGTTAGATTAACATTTACATATATTAAAGAAACTATGTTATAATTGATAGGGAGGTAATTATGATTGGAATAAAAGTAGAAAAGAAAAAACAATATCAAGATACTATAACAACGATACCTTGTCCTAAAAAAATTACCATTCCTTATTCAAAAGATTCAATAATTAAAGTAAAAGTAAAAGATACTGTAAAAACTGGTACTGTTCTTGGTATATGTAATGAATTGCCAATAATTAGTAGTGTAAGTGGAGTAGTAACTAAAATAAAACCCAATATTCAAATAGATGTAACTATAGATAAATTTGAAAAAATAAAACATGATAGTTTAATAGATGCTTTAAAAAAAGCTTCTATTTATGGTCTTAGTGGTTCTTTTAAACCAACTTATTTAAAATATAATCAACCGGCTAAAACTTTAATTGTCAATATGATGGAATGTGAACCTTATGTAATGGCTGATTATGCTACTACAATAAATTACATCAAAGAGATAAAAGAAATGTTAATTTATCTATTAAATAATCATCCTTTTGAAGAAGTTATAATTGCTTATCCTAATAATCAAAGAAATTTGCGAGAAACTTTGACTACTTCTTTTGAAGATAATGAAAATATAAGACTGGTTTCTTTACCTACATTATATCCACTAGGTTGGGAAAAATTGTTAGTAAGAGCCATAAAACATGTGGATTACCAAGAAAATCCTATTGAAGTTGGTTGTATAGTAAGTAATGTATCAACTATTTATGCTATGTATAAAGCGTATTTTTTAAATATCCCTTTATATGAAAGGGTAATAACGGTAGTTAATGAAGATGATAAATACAATGTTTTAATTAGAAATGGTATGAAAGTAAAAGATATTTTAAGTTATTTAAAAATATCTTATAATGATAAAAAAATTGTTTTAGGGGGACTTATGATGGGAAGGGAAGTAACTCCTAATACGGTAGTTACTTTAAAAGAAAATTCTATTTTTTGTATAGATGATGTAAAGCAAGAAGAAAGTTCTTGTATAAGATGTGGTAAATGTGTAAATACCTGTCCTGTTAAGTTAAGTCCAGTTTTAATTAAGGAACAAATAAATAGTTCAAGGTTAACTAGATTACATCCGGAAAAGTGTATTGAATGTTCTATTTGTTCTTATATTTGTCCATCTAGAATACCTTTAAAACAAATTGTATTAACGGCCAAGAAAAAGGTGAATGAACATGAATAGTCCTTTTATATATAGTCCTTTGACAACTAAAAAAATAAGACAATATTTTCTTTTGTCTTTGCTTCCTTTAATATTTTATAATATTTATGTTAAAGGAAATTTAGGCTTTTATTTATTAGTATTTGTTTTAGGACTTTTAACTAGTTTGGTTTTTATATATATGTATACTTATTTTACTAATTATACTTGGAAAGATTTAAAAGAATATATTGATCCTTTAACGACAACTTTGTTTTTTTTGATTTTATATCCTAAATCATTTCCTTGTTTTGCTATTTGTTTTATGATGGGGATTTATATTTTATTTTCTTTATTGGCTTTTAAATATCGATTAGTTAAATGGTCTAGTTTCTATTTGGCTTTAAGTTTAAGTTTTTTACTTTTTTATCATTTAGGTTTTAGTTTAAATAGACTTTTTATTAGTAATGGAACTTCAATTTTTTCGGTATTATCTTTTTATGTATTACCTTGTTTAATTGGTTTTATCTTTTTGATTTTGACCAAGTCTATTAAATGGAAGATATCAGTTATTCCTATATTTACTTTGTTATTTATAAGTGTTATGATGTTTTTCTTCCATTCAGGTTCTATTTTTGGTCGTTTTTATAAAATGATATCTAGCCCTATTTTATTTTATTTATGTTTTTTAAATAATCATAAAGATACACCGGTTAGTGGGGTTGGTTGTTTAATATATGGAATGGTTCTTGGAATGTTGTTATTTGTTTTCAATGCTCAAAATTCTATTTTAAGGCTTAGTTATATATTTGTTTTTTATCCAATAACAACACCATTATTTGATTATATCGGTTCTAGTGAAAGACCAGCTATTCAAAAAGCTATTGTACCTATTTTGTTATTTTTGATTATTGTTATAGCCTTAGTTAGATAAAACTCTCAATTTGAGAGTTTTATTTTCGGCCACATAGCCAGTCCAAGGAAATTTTATATTTGTTTATTATTTGTAGAGCAAAAGCGGTTAGTAATGTTGTTTTGCCACTTTCATAGGCACTGATAGTAGAATGAGTAGTATTTAAAAAATTAGCTAGTTGAACTTGGGTTATTTGGTTTTTTTTTCTAAATTCTTTTAGGCGACTACCTATAATTTTATTATCCAATTGATATTTTTTTATTGTTTTACTGTTTCGAGATATTCCAACAATATAATCCATATTGGTTTGAAAGTGATTACATAATAAGTTTAATTTTTTTAAAGGTATTAGTTCTTTACCATTTTCCCATCTAGAATAGTTAGATTGACTTACTTTTAGTATTTCGGCCATTTCTTTTTGATTTAATCCGTAATCTTTTCTAATGTCTAATAATCGTTCGTTTAAAAGGCAATTATACATGTTATCACCAAAATAATTTTCTCATTTAGATATAAAATTTTAAAAAAATATGCAAAAATACGACATTCTGTGTTATAATGAACATAGTAGGAAGGGATTTTTTAAATAAAAGGTTGAAAGTTTACCTTTTATTTAAAGTCATTTTCTTATCAATAATTTGTTTTTGCATGTAGAAAGGAGTGCAATAAATTATGACAGGATATAGATTACGGACTTTAAGAATTCAAGATTGTAAGAAACAAGGAGATGTGGCTAGTTAT
>CANQHO010000082.1 GCA_947623815.1 uncultured Bacilli bacterium
ATTTTTAAAGATGGTAAAATGGAAGTTTTAAAAAATAAAAATCATCAAAGTAGTAAAAAAAATGTCCATCAAATTCAAATTGATAAAAAATCTAAATTATATCAAATTTTAAATCAGGAAACAATTGTCGTAAATAGTAGACATAATGAAGCACTAATAAGTACTTCCTTAAAAAAATCGGCTTATTCTAATGATGGAGTAATTGAAGCAGTAGAAGATCCTGATAAAAAGTTTTTTATTGGAGTCCAATGGCATCCGGAAAGTTTAAAAGATGAATTAAATAATAAACTGTTAAATTATTTTTTACTTTGTGCTAAAAAATAGAATTTTATATTTAAATATGTTATTATATTATTAGCAATTTTTGGAGGTATTATGAAAATAAAATATGAACTTTTAAAAAATGAAAAAAATACTCAAGCCAGATATGGAATACTAAAAACTAACCACGGTGAATTTGAAACACCTATGTTTATGCCCGTAGGTACTTTAGCTAATGTTAAAACATTGACTAGGGAAGAACTTAAAGCTATGAATAGTGCGGTCATTTTATCCAATACTTATCATTTATGGCTTCGCCCGGGTTCGGAAATTGTTAAAAAAGCTGGTGGTTTACATAAATTTATGAATTATGATGGACCGATTTTAACGGACAGTGGTGGTTTTCAAGTTTTTTCTTTGGTTAAAAATAAAAAAGATATTACCGAAGAAGGAGTTCATTTTAAAAATCATTTAAATGGTGATAAATTATTTTTAACACCAGAATTGTCTATCAAAGTCCAAAATGATTTAGATAGTGATATTGCGATGAGTTTTGATGAATGTCCACCCGCTAGTGCTGATTATGAATACTTAAAGACTAGTGTTGATCGAACTTTAAGATGGGCTAAAAGAGGTAAAAAAGCTCATAAAAATGAACAACAATCATTATTTGGAATTGTCCAAGGAGGACCATTAGAAGATTTAAGAAAATATTCTGCTATTGAAACTGTTAAATTGGATTTTGATGGTTATGGTATAGGAGGAGTGGCCAATGATGGGGAATCTAAAGATGATATGTATAAAGCCATAGAGTATTCAACTCCTTATTTACCAATTGATAAACCACGATATTTAATGGGAGTTGGTGATCCTATCGATATTATTGAAGGGGTTATTAGGGGTGTTGATATGTTTGATTGTGTTTTACCAACTCGTTTAGCTAGACATGGGAATGCTTTTACTAGACATGGTAAAATAAATTTGAAAAATGCTAAGTATAAAGAAGATTTTGAACCGATAGAAAATTGTGATTGTTATACTTGTAAAAATTATACCAAAGCTTATATAAGACATCTTTTGGTTTGTAATGAGTCTTTAGGTGGTAGATTGTTATCTATTCACAATATTAGGTTTTTAATTAAGTTGACAGAGGATTTAAGGGAAGCTATAAAAAATGATAATTTATTAGAATTTAAAGAGGATTTTTTAAGTAAATATGGCCAAAATTAAAATTAAACATTATACCTATTCTAATAAGTTTAATAAAAAAATAATGTTGTTATCCGATATTCATTATTATACTAAAAAAGATAAGTATGTTTTAGATAATATTATAGAAATTGTCAAAAATAATAAAACTGATTATATTTGTATAACTGGTGATTTAGTGGACGCTAATCCTATTTCGGATAGTGATATCCTTTTGAATTTTTTAAAAGAGTTACAAAGTAAAGCTACGGTTTTAATTTGTTTAGGTAATCATGATATGAAAAATATAAAAACTAAATATAATTATGATGAAGTTTTATGGAATAAAATAAAAAAAACTGGGTGTCATGTTTTAGATAATACCAGTTTTAAAGATAATGATGTTACTTTTTTAGGTATAACTGTTCCTTTTAGTTATTATTATGTAGAAAAAGAAAAAAGTAATATTGATCCATTTTTACAAAACAAGTTTTTAAATAAAGCGGATGTTGTTTTAATGCATACCCCAACTATTTTAAATAAAACTAAATTACCTAAAGATACTTTGTTTTTGTTTGGCCATATGCATGCGGGGTTGGTACCTTCTTTATTAAGACCTATTTTTAAAAATAGAGGTATTGTTGATCCAAGGAAAAACTTATTTCCAAAAGATGTTTATGGTTTTGTCAAAGATAAAAATTCTATAATTAGTGGTGGTATTCAAAAGATAAGTCCTTCCAATCCTTTTAAGGCTTTTAAAAAGTTGTTCAGTGGGGAAGTTGTTATTATTGATATTTAGTTATTAGTTTCAAAGAATATGGTGATATCAACATTGTAGTTTTTTGATATATTAAATAAGGTTTCTAAAGATATACCAGTATTTACTTTTAAGCTTTCTAATTGAGAGATAAATCCTCTACTTAAACCATTTTTTTTCGCAAATTGTTCTTGGGTTTCACCTATGCTTTTGCGAAATTTTTTTATGTTTTGACCAATTAAATTATATAATTCATTTGTATCCATCATATCCTCCTGTTAAAAAAAATTTGATAATTTGCTAAGTTAGGGCTAGCATTTTATTTTTTTTTGATGTATAATGATGGAAAGTAGCTAAGCTACTTTCTATCCATATCGATACGTCTAGGTAGTTTTTCATCTTTGGGTTTCAAAAATAATTGGAAAGGCTCGATATCTAAGTGTTTACACAATTCTTCAATTTTGTCGAAGTCAACACTATGTTTTCCAAGTTCGATGCGGCTAATATAGTTAGTAGAAACATCAATTTTTTCCGCTAATTTAGCTTGGGTAAATTTTTTTTGAAACCGATATGATTTTAGGTTTTTACCAAATGTGCTTCTTAGATTCACAGTGTATCACCTTCTTATTTAATATGATATGCTTTTTATTTAGCACATTAAACAACCTCACAGTTTAAAACTTTGGTAAGATTTTTAAACTTTTGGTTAAGTTTATCAAGGAAGATATGGATATTTTAAATAATTTTTATATTCTTTAAAATTTATAAAATCTCAAATATGAGGTTCTGTTTTTGTATGGTAAATAGGAGAGTGATAAATTATGACAAGTTTTCGGTTGAAGAGTTTGAGATTGGAAGATGCCAGACTCCAAAGTGATGTGGCAAAATATTTAAAAATAAGTAGACAGTACTATAGTGAGTATGAACTTGGTAAAAGGAAGATGCCAATTGATGTAATTATTAAATTGGCTAAATATTATCACACAACAACAGATTATGTATTGGGATTAGATGATGTAAGGGGAGTAAAGATATATGATTAAAAGAGGATTTACGTTAGTTGAATTACTAGCGGTATTTGTAGTTATATCGATAATATCAATGATAACAGTACCGAAAGTTTTTAATTGGATAAGTAAGGGAGAAAGTAATGCTTTTAGAGTGTCAGTTAGAAGTATTGTAAAATCAGGTAATGAATATCGATTATTGGAATTAAGAAAAAGAGATGAAAAATGTGTATATTTTTCATTTAGTGAAGATTACGAAATAGAAACCAAAGTTAATGATAAAATGTATATTCCAATTAGAAAACTTGAATTAAAAGGAGATCTTCCAACTGAAGGAGAAATGGAAGTATGTAGGGATTATGTAACCATTCAAGTAAGTGATGGAAATACAACTATCGATATTGATTCTGATGGAAAAGAAAATACTTTTGAAGGAAATATAAATGATAGTAATATATCAAGACCGATTGTCGATAATTTAGAAGTATTGTCGAAGACTAATGAAATAGATGTGACAGTAGAAGCTCATGATGATAAAAATGATATTGTTAAGTATTATTACTATTTAAATGATAGGTTAATATATAGTGGGGAAGAAAATGCTTATACTTTTAATGAATTAAAGGCTCATACTAATTATAAAATAAAAGTAGAAGTAGAAAATAGTATTGGTTTAAAAAGTAAGGTAGAAAAAGAAGTTACAACTAATGATTTGGAAGAACCACAAATAACTGTTGATGAAGAAGATTGGGTAAGTAATACAAAAGGTAAGGTAGTTACTATAACTTATCCAAAGGGAAAAGATTATAAATATGAATACAAGATAGTTACTGGGGATGTTAAAGAAGAAATTGAAAAAAATGTATGGTTGGATGCTGAACAAGTACAAACAGTTACTTTTACAACCAACGGAAGTATAATGGCTAAGGTAAGTGATAATG
>CANQHO010000083.1 GCA_947623815.1 uncultured Bacilli bacterium
GTTCTTTTAAATTACTTTCATTTATACCTTTTTCAGCATCAAAATCGTTTTTAAAATAAATAGAATGTTCTTCAATGAGTTTTAATTCATTTTCATAGCAATAAACTTTAATTGTTGATGACCCAAGATCAATATAATAATTTTGCATATTATCAGTTCCTAGATATTATTTTACTATAAAAATGAACTTTTTTTAAGACATTTAAATAAATTTGTGTAGAGTATTATTAGTGATTGATATTTTATATATCAAATCGTTATGAGTGAAAGTTGTAGATATCTTCCACAATCGCTCCAAGTTGATAGGAAACTCGGAAAATTTTTCGAGTAGTAATATATATTAACTAGAAGTGCGTTTTAGTTTTTGTTAAAGAATGTCATGATAAAAAATGATGTTAAAACACATCTAAAAAGAACTACGACATTTGATTGTAGTCCTAAATTGTTAATTTGGAAAATACGCTTGCATATTGATAAAATATATGTGTGTAGATAATTTATTTTTTTAATCTTTCTAATGCTTTACAAGAAATTGCAGTATCTTTTTCTTCTTGTTGATGTATTTGACAAAACATATCTGAAACATATTTTTCATAGTTTCCTATAAAACTTGTCATTTCATCAAAATAGTCAAGTCTATTTTTAATTAATTTTGCCATTGAAGTATTTTCAAAAATATATATTGATGCATCTGATTCAGGTGAAATAGTATATAAAATACCAGCTATTTTCAATTTTTGTATTGCTTCATCTAAATTATCTGAATAATCAAAAATACCATTGTTTTTAAGATGAATATCATTCAAAAGTTCACTGAATTGATTATTATTTTTACAACTTCTTATAAATTTTATTAGACTATTTCTATTAAAAACAAGATTTTTTTGTGAAACGTTGATTGCAGTAAATAAACACATAAAATCATATGGAGAAAATGTTGTTTTATAAAATTTTTCTACATAGTTTTGAGATTCTTCATAATCTTTTCTAACATTTATAATTTCTTGATTAACTAATTCTAAAGGGATTTCATCAATTGATTCTCTTAATGCAATTTTGTTACAAAAATAAGTGTTATATTCAATATCTTCTGAAGTAGATATATATTGCTTATAATTTTGTTTTAAGACTTTAATTGCTTTATCAAGTGTTTTACTATTTTTTGTTAGGTTTGCTTTTTCAACTCTAATACCACTAGGTTCTATTACAACAAAATCTACTTCTTCCAAAAGACTTATAACTCTTCCACTAACTAAATCAATAAAATAACTTCCATCCGTTTTTGGCATTGATTTAGGATTGCCAAGTCTATCTAAAAATAAAGTAAAAGAATCAATTTTATCTTTAACAAAAATGGTTTTAGATGATTTTGTATTCGTTGTTTTTTTCCAGTATTCAATATTATTAAGATTTAATTCATATAACTTTAGCATTATTAAACCTCCCTTATATATATTATTTTACCATGTATACTTTAAGATGTAAATTAATGAATTTTTAGGTAAAATTAATTCGAATAAAATTAATAAATTTCTTTTTTTGGGTTGAAATTTCTGGTTTGTTTATGTTATATTGCTATTATAGGGTGGGGAAGTAAATGAGAAGTAAAAAAATAGAAAGACAATCAAATTTTGAATTAATGAGAATTATATCTATGTTCATGATTATTATATGGCATATTATAATTTTCAAATGTTTATTAGACACAACGACTGGCTCTATTAATTTTATATTAGATGCTATTAAATCGTTTTGTAATATACATGTAAATTCTTTTGTATTATTGTTAGGTTATTTTCAATGTAATAAGAAAATGAAATTTCGAAAAATATTATCGATAATCAATGCTTCATGGTTTTATCGATTGCTTTTTGTTATTATGAGTATTATTATAGGTATTTCTCTAACGCCTTTACAAATTGTTAGAAATTCTTTTGTTCTTTCTTTAAATCAGGAATATTGGTTTATCACATGTTATTTAATTGTGTATTTTTTATCGCCTTTTCTTAATAAATTTATTCATTCCATTAACAAAAAACAATTTCAAAAAGTTTTAGTTATATTATTTCTTTTATTTTCTATATTATCTACTTTAACTGCGCAAGAATTTTTATCAACAACCCAAGGATATTCTGTATATAGTTTTATTTTTCTATATTTTATTGGTGCTTATTTGAATCTATATCCTATAAAAGAATCTTATTTTTTTAAACGATTAAGTAAAGTACAATATCGCTTTGTTCTTATATTTGCCTTTTTCTTTTTCTATCTTTTTAATTTCTCTTTTCACTTCATGTCAATGCATCTTCAAACATTAGGACATGGAATCATAAGTGATATTGGGAGAATGATGAGTTTTGGTTTTTGGGCTTATGATAATCCATTGATTATTTTAGAAACCATATGTTATTTTTCTTTTTTCCATAGTTTAGTAATAAAAAATAGAAAAGTAATTAATACAGTTGCTTCCACAACAATAGGTATTTATTTAATTCATGAAAATCCATTTTTAAAAAATATATTATACAACCGATTATTATTCTTTCCAAAAAGTGTTTTATCTAGTTGGCGTGTTTTATTGTATCTTGTTGTTTATAGTATTTTAATTTTTATTGCTTGTTTTGTCATTGAATTTATACGTCAAAAAATCATTGCATTGATGAAGCGAAAGAGAAGTTTGTATGATCGAATTGATGAGATTGTATCAGGGTATTTGAATGATTAAAATAAGTAATGTCAATTAAAGATTAGTTTGTTTACCATTAGAAAAATACATGATATAATAATTAAGAAAAGCTGGGAGGTAAATTATGATAAAAAAGAAAAATTTAAGAAATTTTATAATTATTTTTATAATTGGTATTGTTATGTTACTAATACCGAAAGTAAATGCCTTAGAAGAAAAAGCAATTGTATGGATTGATTCTCCTGATACTTCAACAGCTAGTAGTAAAACGATGTTGATTCGTGGTTGGACGTTAAGTGATATAGAAAATAAAATAGTTGAAGTTTATGTTGATAATGAAAAAATTAATAATATTACATATGAAATTAGAAAAGATGTTTTAAAAGCATATCCAAAATATAATAAAAATTTAAATCAAAATAATGGATATAAAGTAGTTTTTGATAATACGAAACTTTTATCTGGAACCCATACTTTAACTGTTAAATTATTAAATAGTGATACAAAAGCTCTTTTAGGAGAACAAACAAAAAAGTTTGTAATTAAAAAATACGATACAAAGATTCAAATTGATGATCCAGCAGTAACTCTCAATAAAAATTCTAAAATGAAAATTCGTGGTTGGGTCATGAGTGAAGCTCCTAATAGAAATATAGAAATATATGTTGATAATATAAAAGTTAATAATGCATCAAGTGAAACAAGAAGTGATGTGTTAAAAGCAATCACAGGATATGGAGGAAAAACAACCAATAAAACACCTGGATATATAGCATATTTTGATGCGACTTCATTATCTTATGGAAAACATACGGTTACAATAAAAGTTATAAATAATATAAATCAAGAAATTCTGTTACAACAATCAAAAACATTTAATTTATTGCACAATACAAAAATTCAAATTGATAATCCAGCTACTACGATTAATAAAAGCTCAAAAGTAAAAATTCGTGGTTGGGTTATGAGTGAAGCAATCAATAGAAGAATAGAAGTGTATGTTGATAATGTAAAAATTAGTAATGTAGCAAGTGAAGCAAGAAGTGATGTCTTAAAAGCAATTACAGGATATGGAGGAAAAGCAACAAACAAAAATCCTGGATATGTAGCGTATTTTGATGGTACTACTTTTAAAACTGGAAGTCATACTGTTACAATAAAAGTGTTCGATGCTAATACAAATGAATTATTATCCGAGAGTGCTAAAAAATTTAATATAAAAAAATACGATACCAAAATTCAAATTGATGATCCAGCAGTAAGTGTTAAGAAAAGTACAAAAATGAAAATTCGTGGTTGGGTCATGAGCGAAGATTCAAATAGAGTAATTGATATTTATGTAGACAATATAAAAGTTAATAGTATTACGAATGAAGCAAGAAGTGATGTCTTAAAAGCAATTACAGGATATGGAGGAAAAACAACCAATAAAACACCAGGGTATGTAGCATATTTTG
>CANQHO010000084.1 GCA_947623815.1 uncultured Bacilli bacterium
GAGAAGGAGACTTCTAAGAAGTAGAAAAGTATAATCGTGAGGTTATACATATCAAACTTGTTTGATATTTTGTTCTTGCTTTATTTGTTTAAACTATGATAAAATGACTTTAGAAATAAGGTGGATGTATGAAAAATGTGAGTATATATAAACTATCTATGGGTAATGCTTTATGGATAATTGATATAAATATGAATGATGATATAAATTCCCATCGTTATTATTTTATTGATAGTAATTATCAAATGACTAGAGTAAAGTCTATTGATAATTTTTTGGGCTTTTTGGATAAAAAAGGGATTGAACTTATTGAAATTGATGATAATGAAATATATAACTTGTATAAAAATATTATGTACTATAAAAATGCAGAAAAAACTAGTTTTAATTCGTATCCCGGTTTAACTCCGATGAATGATTATGATACTAGTGTAATAAGTCACAAGATATTTTCCCATTATTTAAATAATAAAATTCAAGAAAAAATAAAATCAGAAGATAAAAAGGAAAGATAAGTATGAATAATGACCAAATTATAGATACAGTTACTAATAAGATAATTAGTAAAATAGATTCCACTTTTAATACTTTACAAAAAATAAGGTTTGTCTATTTAGAATTAGGAAAATATTTAGAAAAAAATACCGACTTTTTTTTAAGTGACAAGTTAAATAAAATGTCTTTGTCAGCTGAAGAAATAAATGATATATATTATAAAGATAAAATAAATGTTGCTTTTAGAAATGGTCAGGAAAGGTACCAAATTATTTGTAAATCGGCAGCATTGTTTTTAAAACATATATTTGATAAGTTAGGAATTGTTTCGGATTTATTTCACACTAATGGGGAAGTAGATAGTATTTTACATTGGTTTTTAGTGGTAAAAGGCGATAATGAAGAACAGTATTTTTTAACTTTAGCGGCTGATTTACCATATATTAAAAATAATTTTCCTACTTGTCATTTTGCCAGTCATATAAATTATTTTGATGAGTTTGGTAATCCCCGTTATTTTGTTCCAGAAAATTGTAAGTTTAATACTAAAAAAGTTAGTTATAAAAATGAGGATGGTACTCTTATTACTGGTTTAGAAATAGATCATACGGTTTTGACAAACAGTGAGGAAAAGGAACAATTTTTAAAAGATTTAGATAAAAGTATTGGTTATGAGAAATTGTATGATAGTTCTTTAATTGATGATAAGGGTTTAAGAGAATTATTTTATGTTCAAATGGAACAAAATTCTATGGTTTTTAATATTTATCGTAAATGTTTTAATATTGAAAAAGATTCTTTTAAAAATACTTTTGATGTAACTGAAAGTGAAGTGGATAATTTTAAAAAAGAACTAGAAAATTATTTTCAAAAATTTTTTAAGAAAAATTTGGGTATAAATAGTGCTGATGCTTTTAAAGAGTATTTGATAGATTTTTTAAAGGAAGAAGTAAAGGTTGATTCAAGTTTAAGTTACCGAGAAATTGAGGAAAAGTATCGAAGTGAAATTAGAAAAATAAATAAAAAAGTAAAGAGTGATTATATTATTATCATTCAAAGTATTGTTGCTTTAGGTAATAAGTTTGATAATTTTATTTCTTTAAGAAAAGAGTGTAATCTTTTAGAAAAAAATATTCAAAAATGTTTGAATGAAAAGGATGATTTTGTTTATACTTTACAAAAACAACGTTTAGTTAAGGAAGAGGCTTTAAATAAGGCCAAAAATAGTATTAGTATTACTAAACTTAGTCCTTTAATGAATACTTTAGCCTTTTGTTTGATTAAAAATGATATTATTTTTTCTAAAAATGATTATGTTCCTTTAGAATATATTGTCAACAAGTTTAAATTGATGTTTCCTTTGATATTTGATTGTAATTATATGAATTATGAAACTTTACCTTACAATAGTTTTAGTATTCAAAATTATAGTGAACAAATAGTTATTGTAAAACAAATGTTGCATAAAATATTTTCGGAACTTTCCGAAAATAATTGTAAGGATATGGAGGATTATGATATTCATTATAGTCCAGTGGAAAATAGAATTCAAACTTATCCTTTAAAGGATAAGGAAACAGGAGAGTATTGTATTGGGTTTAGGTTTGGGGCTAAATCAACGGAAAATGTTGTTCAATATATTTATATACCTTCTAAAAATTTATTAAGACTTAGAAATCCTATTAAGGATAAGAATAAATATTGGATAGTTAGTGAAAGATTTAATAAGCAATTACAAAAAATAGAGGATATTGAAGAAAGTAATTTAGAACGTAAAAAATAAATATTTTAAATAATATGTAAACTAAAAAATGTTTGGAGATAAATTATTTCCAAACATTTTAATATTCATTTATTTAAATTTTCATTTGTTTTTGAATATCTTTAATTTGTCTAACAGTTTTTCCAGATACTGCTGAAACAGTAGATAATTTTAGTCCTTCTTTTAACATGTTTTTGATAAATTCTTTAGATGCATTGTCAAATCCTTTTTCTTCAGCATGGGCAAGTTCAGATTCTCTAACTAATTCATTGACATCTTCATCTTTCCAATAATCATATAAAAAATTATCACTATTCAATTTTTTGACCTCCTTTAAAAATAGTTTCCGTTCTTCATCAGATAAAACAATTCTTAAATTTTTATCTAATTCTTTATAAGTTGTAGCCTTAATTGCTCTACACCAAGCAATCTCTTTTTCTTTATCTTTATTATAAATTATGTCGCCTAAATAAGCAAGATTTTTATTGGATTTGTAAACTGTAAAATTAAAAAATAGTATAATCAATATACTAATAATTTAAAATAATTATATTGTAACAAACGATAAATTCAAAATTGACACCATAAGAACTAGATGATATACTTTTGTTAAAGAATACCAAACACAATCTAAAAATAAAAATAAATGTATGGCAATTTAAAAGGAGGTAATAACATTGATTTACAAAATATATAAGTATCAATTCAAAACCAAATCAAAAATACTTAAATGGATAATAAATCATCTAGTAAGTGTAGTAGAATAAAAAAATCTTTTCATGAAAAATGGAAAGATTTTTTAAATTTAATTTATTTATTTAAAATAATTTTTATTTTTTCAACATTTTTAAAATTTAACTTTGCTATTTTTTCTAAGATATCAAAACCATATTTTTTTACAAGTTCAGCCCCTATTTCATCTACTTTAGTACTTGCCCCTTTAGGAAGTATAACATTATATTCTTTATTTATTTTATTTAATTCTTTTAAAAATTGATATCTACTTATTAACGATGCACAAGCAACTGCTATTGATTTAGTTTCCCCTTTAGTTAAAAAAGTTATATTTCTTTGAATATTAGGTAGACCTTTTAAATAATGGTAAAATACTCCCTTCTTCGCAAATTCATCAACAATTATATATTCGTAATCAGGGTGTCTTTTGGAAAGTTCCAATAAAACTTTATTATGTAAAATAGCATTTATTTTATTCATATTCATAGATTCACTATAATTTTTATTAAAAGTTTCATTATTTAATACTTGACATTCATAATCAACTTTTTTAATTATTTTAGGAACTATTTCAATTATTTTACTATCATCTAATTTTTTAGAATCTTTAACACCAAGTTCTTCTAAATAAGGAATATCTTTTTTATCTACAAAAGCCGCCGTAACTACTAAAGGACCAAAAAAATCACCTTTACCAACTTCATCAGATCCGATTGCTGTAGCCTTTAAAATTTTACTGTCCACAAAATCATCATGTTTTTCTTTTTTGGTTTTCTTTTCTTCAAAAACTACATGGGGATTTAAATGTTTTTCTCTTTGTTTCCATAAATTACCATCAATATCGGCACTTATCCCTTGAAAAACTACTTTTCCTGATTCATACAAAGTAACAACCGTATCACTTTCATCGGCTTGAAAAATAGCGTATGGGGGAGTTTTTTCTCTTCTTTTATCTTTAAAATAATCAATTAGTTCTTCTTTAGTATTGTCACTTACTTTGAATGATATTGTCGCCATAATTACCTCCTTTTTTTATTTTACCACATAATAACTAATTTGTTTATTTAATTAAAAAGTCAAGTGCAACTTTTAGAATAATCTATAATAAGTAATTAATGCGATTTTATGCCGAGAAAA
>CANQHO010000085.1 GCA_947623815.1 uncultured Bacilli bacterium
AGAAAAATTACCATATGTAAAGCCAAAAGAAAAGAGACTGTCAAGAAATTAATTATTTAATTTCCGGACAGCCCCTTAAATATTTTTTTCTAATTCATTTAATTTTTTAACTAATGTTTTATTAGATTTTTCTTCAATTTCATTTATTTCGTTAAATTTAGGATATAATTTTTGAATTGTTTTTTCTGATAAATCAATTTTAACTACTTTTTTATAATTGTAAGCTTCATTAAATATTTCTTCAAATCCTGATGTAATAAGTCGATAATTACTATTGGCCAATAAATCATTGGAAAGAGAACTAATCATCAAGTCTGGATTTTCTTGATATAAAATTGCCAATCTTTTAGTTACAATATAGTATATATTAAAAATATCAAGTTTTAATTTTTGCATAGATTTTTTTATGATATTTATATCATCTATCGATTCTAATTTTTCGTTTTGGGCTATATAAATATCATATATCATATTGGCTACAACCATTTGACTTTTCTCTAAATATTCTTTTTTTATTGGTTCTTCTTTTTGAATTTTTCTTTTTGGTGTATCTTTTAAGTATTCACTAATCAACTCTCTTAATTTTAGTAAATCTTCTTCTTTATCACCTTCATGATAACATGCTTGATTTAATACAACTTCAAAAAGGTTAAATCTATAATTGGCTTTTATTTTATCTTCTTCCATATCAAAACAACCAGGTTTATTTACATATTCTTTTACTAAAATATTATAAAGTTTTTCTTTCATTTGTTTTGGATTTGATATAATTCCTGTTATTTCAGCTTTTCCATCTAAATAGTCTACCAAATCGAATAATTCAGATATTTCAAAAGATGGTTCATAATCGTTTTTTAACCTATAATATAAATATTCTATGGCTAATGTTTTTATATTTGCATTTATCATATTAAACCTCCTACTTATATAGGATAGCAAAAAGTTTACTTTTTGACAAGAAAAAAACGCTTTTTTGCGTTATTTTATGATAAATGATTTCATAACTATATTTCCATCTACTAAACTATATTCAACAGTTGCATAATCTGATGGTACACCTAATTTATTGGCCATTAAACTATTATATTTTATAGTTATATTTGCCGTATATATACTAGATGTACTATTATAACTAGTTGATTCTACTTCAAAATTTTCAATGGCTAAATTTTGGTATTTATTTTCGGTTTTATTATAAAATACATATTTATCTGATTTATCATATTTATTATTTTCTTTAGATATTTTTTTGGTTTTTAAATCAAATTCTATGTTAAATAAATTTTTATATATTTGACTAAATAATTCATAAGAACAGTACGCTAAAACTTTATTATCAGTTGGTTTTTTGGTTTTTATTTCTTTTTTGTTTTCTAAAACAATAAATTTTTGATTGTTAAATTCATCTTTTAAAATATATTCCATAGTATATAATTGTTTGTTTTCGTTTGTTACAAAATAATTGACATTCTTTTTTAATACTAACAACTCATTTGTTTGATTTTTTTGGACATTTGCTTCTTTTAAAACTATTGAACTAATTGGTTCTTTTGCGTTGTTTAAATAATTGGATAATTTGGTATTGGTATTTATTTGTTCTGGTTCGTTAGTAGTGTTAGTATCTATTTTATTATTATTTTCACTGTTATTTTTTATAATATATATTAGTAATATAAATAAAATAACGGCTATAAAGATTAAAACTAAGTGAGCTATACTATTCAATTCTTCTTTTTCTACATCTTTCATTTTTTATCCTCCTATTAAATAGTAACATATTTTTTCATTTTTAACAATATTAGAAAAAATTAGAAAAAATAAATAAAAAGGTTAAAATTATTATAAGAGGGTTTAAAAAACATATTGTTTTTTTCCAATATGCTTTTTTTATGGAGCAACTAAATTGAAGGCGGTTGATTCATATTCACTATAGTACTGTCTACTTATATTTAGATAACTTGCCACATCTCCTTGTTTTTTACAATCTTGGATTCTTAATGTTCTTAACCGATACTTTGTCATAACTTATTACACTTCTTACCACACACAAAAAACATCAGTAATCAATTACAACACATTCATTTTCCAATTTAGAAAACATTTATTTTGAACGATAAAAATTAAACTTCTTTAAATCTTTTACACTAATACTTATTGGAGTATTTTATATAAAAATCGTATCATTATAATTGTAGTGGGGTGATACGAATGCATTTAAATGAAATTTTTGGTAATAATATGAAATACTTTAGATTTCAAAAGAAATATACCCAAGAAAAAGTTGCTGAACTTACCAAAACTAGTGTAACTTACATTAGTCAACTAGAACTAGGTCATCATACTCCCTCATTTGAAAAACTTGAAGCTTTAGCGAAAACATTGGGAGTAGAACCTTATGAATTTTATGTAAAAAGAAGTTTTAAAAAATTACCACCTCGTGTCGATATGGAAAAATATGAATAAAAAATTGTGATTACCTTACAAATTGATTATAGTACAAATTGTAATTTAGTATATTTTTATAGGAGATAGATCATGGAAAAATTAGAAGAATTAGCTAAAAAAACCGGCTTATCAATAAATAGATTGATAAACGAATGCATAGAGTATGCCTTAATAAACTTAGATGATAGCAATTTAAAATAACTGCCCTTAACTTTGGACAGTTTTTTATATAAAAAAAATATGAGAAAACTCATATTTATGCTGCTTTTTTATCAAATCCATACTTGCTATTGAATTTTTCAATTCTACCTTTTTTAGTGGTATTACTTTGTGTACCAGTATAAAAAGGATGGCATTTATCACAAGTTTCTACATGTAACTCTGGCTTATTTGATCTAACAGTAAAAGTATTTCCACAAGCACATGTTACAATAGTATCTTGATAATTTGGATGGATATCTTTTTTCATATAATCTCTCCTTCCGCCATGACATAAAAATGTCATAGTAATTTACGGTTTCAATTATAACAATATTTTGTTAGTATTGCAAGTGTTTTTTACTTAATCGTTATTTTTTCCAAATATTTCTAACAATCTAATAAATACGTTAATAAAATCTAAATATAATTCCAAAGCCCCTAAAATGGCTAAATTTTCATTATCAGGATTCATAGCGTATAACCTTTTAATATTTTGAACATCATAAGCCATAATACCCATAAATATTAAAATTCCAATAATATTTAATCCCAAATCAAATGATGCACTTTTAAATATAAAAACATTTAATAAAGATGCAATAATAATTGCTAAAAGAGCCATTAAAAGGAATACACCAAATTTTGATAGATCCAGCTTGGTATAATAACCAAGAAGTCCAAATACCAACATAACAACAGCCGTAATTATAAATACATAAATTATTGATGTCAATTGATAAACAATAAAAATTGAAGAAAATGTTAATCCTGATAAAACAGAATAAAATATAAATGCTAATTTAGCACCAGTTGGACTCATTTTATGAATTCGGGCCGATAAAACTATTACTGTTATAAGTTCACAAATAGCAATAATCCAATAACCACTTCCTAAAACTGACATTGTTAAAGATGGATTACTCGCAACTATTTGACCAGTTAAAAAAGTAATGGCCAATCCCACAAACATCCAAATAAATACTTTTGAAAAATATTTTTGTATATCCATATTTTCACCTCACCAAAATTGTGGTAGTGTGCATAGTTTTAATGCAAACTACCTGTTTCTTCTTTTATCTATCTACAATTTCTATATTTTTTCTT
>CANQHO010000086.1 GCA_947623815.1 uncultured Bacilli bacterium
AAGTTTTCAAATTCTTTAGCGACCATTTCTCTATCATGAATAATGTTTTTGGATTCTACAAAGTAAAAACTATTATGTAAGGATGCCGTAGCAAATTCCATATTAAGTTCATTAGATAACTTATATAAAGGAACTAAATCTTTGGCATTCGCATCTTGCACAGTCATACCAAATCCAACATCAGGATGTTTCATTTCTACTAATTTTTTTAAAGTGGAATATCCTTTGTTAAACCCATCTTCTAATCCCCTAATTTTGTTATTTGTTTCTTCTAATCCTTCAATTGAAATTCTTATTCCTACATTAGGAAATTCTTCACATAATTTTATAATTCTATCTGTAAAAAAACCATTAGTTGATATTACTATACGATCTGATTTTTTATATAGTTCTCTAACTATATCAGCCAAGTCTTCTCTGATAAAAGGTTCTCCCCCAGTTATGTTTGTGAAATACATCTTTGGTAGTTTTTTTATTGTATCAATACTTAATTCTTCATTCGGTTTAGAAGGACATTTATAACGGTTACACATTGTGCATCTAGCATTACATCTATAGGTAACTATTATTGTCCCATTTAATTTTTTCTTACTCATACTACTACTCCTTTTCATTTGGCATCTCTACCCAAAACAACTACTTTAAATGTTTTAAAAAATATCTTTATATCTAGTAAAAGGGAAAAATTATTGGAATAATATTGTTCTAATTTAAGTCTTTCTTTAAATGAACAATTGCTTCTACCATTTACTTGCCAATAACCTGATAATCCAGGTTTTGTTTTTATTATGTCATTATAATATTTCCCCATATCTTCTTTTTCTCTTGGTAAATATGGCCTATTACCTATTAAAGACATATCTCCTAAAAATACATTTATTACTTGAGGTAATTCATCTATAGAAAATTTTCTTATTTTTTCTCCAATTTTAGTAATACGTGGATCATCTTGCATTTTTTTATTTCTTTTATATTCTTTAGCCAGTGGTCCATTTTCTTTTAAAATTTCGTCTAACATTTCATCGGCGTTAATGACCATTGATCTAAATTTATATAGTTTAAAAACTTTGCCATTTTTTCCTATTCTTTCTTGACATAATAATACTTTATTAAAATCTCCGGTTAAGATATAGCAAATCTTAACTAAAATACTAATTGGTAGTAAAAGTAATAATCCTAGAAAAGAGATAATTAAATCGAATAACCTTTTTACAAAAAAATAACCATAAAGTTTAATTGTGGCCGTTATTCCCAACTTTTTTTTATATAAACATAGTTCTTCGCCTGTTTTTTCAAACACTTTAATACACTCCTAACAATAATTATTTATGTATCCTAGAATATAGTAATTTCGGATATTTTGTATATAAAAATTTTAATTTGGATTATATATAATAAAAAAATAGACTCCGAGAAATTGTAAAAAATTACAAAATCTCGGAGTCTAAATTTATTAGAATATTTCTGACAATTATGATTACAGCATGCAAAAAGTGTCTAAAATTAGGAAGTTTTTGCACAGTGTCTGCAAAAAGTACTCGAAAATAGAAACTTTTGCAAGTGAACTGGAAAAACTTTGATATCAAAAGAATAATGATTGTAAAGTTTATTTTGTTAATTATTTATGCAAAATACAGCATATAGTGGTACAGATTTTATATTATTCTCAAACCCAAAATTTTTGGATGATATCCTAATGCTATATTTAGGATTGTATTTTTTAATATATTCATTTAAACTTTTACTGTTAGTTCTTCTACCACTTTTAACTTCTATTGGGATAATATCACCATCTATTTTTATTAAAAAGTCAATTTCATATTTAGCAAAATTATAATAATATAATTCTTTATATTTGGGATAAAGTTCACACGCTATATAATTTTCGGTAAGTACTCCTTTATACATTTCATTTTTATCAAGTAAAATTTCATTATAGTCTAAATTGGAAAGTGCTCTTAAAAGACCAGTATCACTTAAGTAAAGTTTAAATTTGTTAGAATTAACAAAAGCTTTTAATGGGGACTCATTCTTTTCCGTTAAATCACATTTTAATATCATATTACTAGCAAGTAACCAATCTAAACTACTTTCATATCTAATTTTTCTAGCATCTTTATCAACAATACTATATTTAAATGTATTATTCACTCTCGCCAATTCTTTAGGAATACTATTATATATTTGACTGTTTTTTATACCTTCGCTATTTTCTGTATATTTATTCATATCAGCAAGGTAAGAAGTAATAATTAGTTCTTGAAGTTCAAAATTAACATGAGATATATTACAATTATTTAAAATAAAATTATTTATTAAGGCTGGCATTCCCCCTAATACTAAATATTTTTTATATAAATCTAAAGCCTTTTCATGTATAGGTGTTAAAACAGCCTTATTATTTTGATAATGTTTTTTTATCTCTTCAATTAGTTTAGTCTCATTTAATGCTATTAAATATTCTTCAAAATCCATTGGATATAAATATTTAATTGTTACTTTTCCAACTGGAAAAGATGATTTAAATCTATTGATTTTAACGCCAAGGAGAGAACCAGCACAAACTATTTTATAAGGTTTATTACTTTCACAAAAATATTTTAAAGATGAAATGGCTCTTTCACTTACTTGTATTTCATCTAAAAATATTATTGTATTTTCTGGAATAATAGTTACATTTTTAATAATTTCTATTTTTTCTATTATTTTGTCAGGGTCAATTGTCTTTTCAAATATTTCACAAATATCTTCTTCTTTATCTATATTCATATAAATATAATTTTCAAAATTTTTTTTACAAAATTCTTCTAGTATATAAGTTTTTCCTGTTTGCCTAGCACCAACTAACATAAGTGGCATTTTATAATTTTCTTTCCATTTAACTAATTCTTCATTTATTTTTCTATACATAGTATTTACCTCCACTTACATTTTAACTCATTTCGTACAAAAAGTATATAATTTTAATGTATTTTTCGTACAAAATGTACGAAAAAATTATTTATTTTAAATTTTTGAGAAGAAGATAGTAAACTATTTAATAAATTTATAAAAATAAGATGATTACTTCTATTTTGAAACCAATTAACTTTCTTCCATAACCTCTTTTATCTTTTGTTTAGCTGTTTTTATAGTACTTTCTTTTGGAATCATGACATATAGTTTAGTTTTACTTCCCATACTGTATGTTGGTTGACTACTTCCAGTTCCATCTACCGCATAGGTATCTATTTTCCAACTTGGCATTTCATCTACTTGTTTTTTTATAAATGATGTTATTGTTTTAGTTGGCATATCT
>CANQHO010000087.1 GCA_947623815.1 uncultured Bacilli bacterium
CTTCAACACATACTGATACATAATATTTATCTGCTTCTTTACTTATTGTTGCATTTATTATTCTACCATTTATTTTTTTTAAATTTCGATATCCTCTTATTTTTATTTTTTTTAATTTTGGTAAGGTTATAGTTTTATTTTCTAAATCTAGTTTAATATTTTCATACACTTTTTCTTTATATGTACTTTTTATATAATTGGTACGATAAGTTTGTTTTTGGTTTTTACTTTTATATTTTGGGTAACCAGTTTTTTCTTTAAAAAATTTTTGAAATGCATTATCTTGATTAAATAAAGTTGTTCTTAAAGCCATACTATCTATTTCTTTTATAAATGGAAAATCTTTTTGAAGATTCTTTAAATCTTTGGTAGTGTCATAGACACTAAGATATTTATGATTATTCTCATAATTTTCAATTCTTTTATTTAAATAATAATTATAAGTTAGTCTAGTACAACCAAAAGTTTTATTGATTATTTCTTTTTGTTTACTATTAGGATACAATCTAAATTTATAAGCTCTATTTATAAGCAAAGCCATCACCCCCATTGAATCCACTATAGCATACATATGTTTACTGTGTCAATCTGTTTTAACAAAAATTTTAAATTTATTTTAATATGTTTTTATTTTTTAATTTACGAAGCACTTTCCTAGAATATGGAAAAAATTCCCATTTTTGACTTAATTATATTTTAATTTTATTTAATCTTAAAGCATTTAATACAACTGTTAAACTACTTATTACCATTGCTAAACTGGCTATCATTGGACTGATAGTTAAACCGAAAGGTTTTAATAAACCAACTGCAAGCGGTATCATTAAAGTATTATAAAAGAATGCCCAAAACAAATTTTGTTTAATATTAGTTATCGTTTTTTTACTTATTTTTAATAAAGATATAATTTTTTCTAAATTGTCATTCATTAAAATAACACTAGCGGAAGATGCGGCTATATCAGTGGCGGAATTGATACTTACCCCAATATAGGAAAATACTAATGATGGAGCATCGTTAATACCATCTCCAACCATCATGACTTTTTTACCTTGATTACTTAACTGTTTTATAAATTCGGCTTTATCTTTAGGCATTACTTCGGCTTTTACATTAGTAATACCTAAACTATTTGCTACTAAAGAAGCAGTTTTTTCATTGTCACCCGTAAGCATGATAACTTCTTTATTTAATTTTTTTAATTTATCGATGGTTTTTTTGGCATCTTGTCTGACAATATCTTTAACCCCAATTAGGGCTATAACTTGATTATTCCTAATAACATAAACGATACTATTTCCTAAACTGGTCAATTTATCTTCATCTTTTTGGTATTTATTATCTATTTTTAACTTTTTAAATAATTTGTTATTACCAACATATAGGTATTCATCATTTACTTTTCCTTTTATACCAATTCCGGAAATATTTTTAAAATCAGTCACTTCATATAAATCTTTAGATGAAATATTATTTAAAAAGGCTTTACTAATTGGATGATTCGCTTCTTGTTCAACACTCGCAACTATTTTTAAAACTTCGTCTTTAGGTAAATTGCTATAATTATAAATTTCAGAAATGTTTAAATTTCCTAAAGTAAGCGTACCCGTTTTATCAAAAACAATAGTGTCTACCTTATGGGCATTTTCTAAAGTTTCACTATTTTTAACTAATATTCCATTTTTAGCGCATAATCCTTCACTTACTATGATTGCTAGAGGGGTTGCTAAGCCCAAAGCACAAGGACAGGCTACTACTAAAACGGTTACGGCTCTAATTAAGGCTTCATTACCATTTAATAATAAATAACTGATAAAAGTTATTAAAGCAATTAAAATTATCACCCAAGTAAAATAACTGCTGACAACATCGGCTAGTTTGGATATTGGCGCTTTAGTATTAGTTGCTTCAACAACTAATCTAACAATTGAAGAAATTGTCGAGTCCTTTCCTATTTTTATGGCTTCATATTCAATAAAACCATCAACAGTTAATGATCCTGCAATTACTTCATCATTAACACTTTTCTTACTTGGAACCGATTCTCCAGTTATAAAGGCTTCATCTAAATATGTACTTCCCTTTACTATTACTCCATCAACTGCTATCTTCATACCTGGTTTGGCTAATAAAATATCGCCTTTTTTAACTTCATCAATAGTTATTTTTTTACTGCCATTTGTCGTTTTAAGTAAAGCATATTCTGGCGTTATTTGAACTAGTTGTTTTATTGATTCTTTCGTTTTCTCTTTACTTTTATTATCTATATACCGACCTATTTTAATAAAAAATAACATAAAAGCAACTGATTCAAAATATAAATTCATAATATGGTTAGTATTTCCTTGTAATACTAAAATCATTTCATAGACGCTATATAAAAAACTAAATGTAACCCCCAATGTTACTAAACTATCCATATTGGGGGCTAAATTTATTAAATTTTTAAAACCTTTTTTTAAAATGTCCAAACTATAAATTATAAACGGAATGGTAAGAAGAAATAAACTTATTACATAAATAGAAGGATAAGACATATTTAAATATGGTAAGGCTGGTAAATTAAGCATGTGTTGCATGGCAATATACATTAAAACTAAAGCCAAAATACCCAAAATAATTAAGTATATTTTAGAGTTATCTTTTTTATCTTCTTTAGTTATATCGTATACTCCTTCATATTCATATCCTGATTTATTTATAAATTCTTTTAAATTATCTAGGGTTAAAAAATCTTCATATTCTATAGACGCGGTTTTCATAACTAGATTTACCGTGGCATTTATAATACCATTTTGTTTTTTTAAATATTTTTCGACATGATTAGAACAAGCACTACAACTCATTCCCCCAACTTTTAATATTATTTTCTTCATTTTTCTACCCCAATCTTTTTATTAGTTCCATTACTTCATCTATTACATCTAAGTTGTTATCTTTTATGTCTTTTACAACACAACTAGATAAATGACTTTTTAAAATTTCCATACTTATTCCTTTTATAGATTTATTTATGGCTAAAAGTTGCGTAAGTATTTCTAAACAATATCTATCTTCATCAACCATTTTATTTACTCCCCTAATTTGTGGTAGTGTGCATAGTTTTAATGCAAACTACCTGTTTCTTCTTTTATCTATCTACAATTTCTATATTTTTTCTT
>CANQHO010000088.1 GCA_947623815.1 uncultured Bacilli bacterium
TTTTTTTCATTGATATGATTACTTACTAACTCACTATTTTTAATATCAACTTCAATATTATCTAAATGTAAGTCTAAGACATCATTCAAAAAAATACCTAAAATATCGGGATGTTTAGAAAAGACGCTTTTAAAGAGAACGTCAAATGTTAAAGGGATTGGTAAAGTATCGTTTAAATTCAAAAAATCCCTCCTTTCATAGGCATAATATAAAATTAAAAAATATTTGTCAAATAAGTAAAAATTAAAAATTTTAAGTCAAAATTCAAAAAGAAAATACCAAATCTATAATTGAAAAATCAAAAATAAAAAACAAGTTATTAAAATTAAAAATTACTTGAATTTAAAAAAATTGATAAAAACCAATTTTTTAAAACAACACTAATTAACATTACAACCAACATCTTTATGATTTAAATTATTATAAATTGCATACGTTAAACATTTTAAACCACCATGGCACATTTCGGAATGTTCACAATCAGAACACTCATCAGGAATTTTTTTCCTTCTTAATTCTTTTAATAATTCACTATTTGCATATAAGTCAAACATTTTGCTTTCAAATAGATTCCCTATTACTATTGGCATTCTTCTACAAGGAACTAAATCGCCATTTTCCATAACCGTCAATAAAGTATCCCCAGCCGTACAACCATAAGCAAAATCATTAGTCATTTGAAATTGTAAAGCCCGATACATCGATATAGTAGTATGATTATTTTTAAGTTTCATAAGTTTATTTCTTTCCTTATTCATGATGGTTAAATACTCTCTAGTCTGTTTATAATTAAGAGCCATATTTTTATCTGCCAAATCACCTAAAGGAATATATCTATCAGACCAAACATTATTTACCTTATATTTTTTCGCATACTTAACAACTTTAGGAAATTCTTTATAATTTAATTTAGTAGCCGTAAAAGAAATAGAGGTAAAAATATCTTGTTTTTTTAAATTGACAATACCTTGTGCAATTTTATCATAAGTACCTTTACCTCTTATATAATCATTGGTCTTTTTACTGCCTTCTAAACTAACTTGGACATAATATGGATTGTAATCTTTTATTTTTTTAGCTATATCTTCTGTAATTAAAGTTCCGTTAGTAAGGATAGAAAAAGTTATTAAATCTTGATTCTTTTTTATAAGATTTAAAATTTTAAATAAATAAGGATTACATAATGGTTCACCACCAGTTATATTTATATGTCCCTTCATTTTTAATTTTTTAAGTAGTTCTTTAAATTGTTCATATATATCTACTAATTGTTCATAATTCAGTTGCATTGGTTGATGGGACTCTTGATAACAATGTAAACATTTTAAATTGCAATTTTCACTTAAATGCCACTGTAAGACAAACCTTTTTACCAAGAGCCACCTCCCCCACAAGATGAACATCCCCCACCACATGACGAACAGCCTCCGCCACATGAAGAACAACCACTTGAACTACTTGAATAATCTGGTTTAGGATAATAGACATTATTATAAAAATTAGAATAAGCATAATCACTTCCATAATTAAATGTTCCCATATCCGCTTCCGGAATTGGAATATTTTCAAATTTCTTTATCCATTTTTTAGAAATATTCAAAGCATACGTATATGGCAAAATATTGTAAAAATAATTGGGATTTTCAACAACTAATGCTTCTAAACGGGATTTTTCTGCCGTCATTAGAAAATGTCTAAATCCTTTAACTTTGGCTGTAATATATTCACCATACTGAGTTTTCCGTTTCATAAATAATATAAAGAATAAATTTATCAAATTACAAATAAAGGATAAGTAGTATAATATTCCCCAGTTCGGATCTAAATCTTCCACGTATTTATAAGATACAATACTAAGTAATAAAATTACTATACCTCGCAAGATTGCTCCCACAAATTTCTTTGCTGATTGTTCATCATAAACTTTATATTTAAAACTATCTTTTAATTCAGATGATACATCATCAAAGGCTTTGTAAAAAGTTTTATGTTTACTTAAAATCACTACATCTTCATTTTCAAACAGTCTATCATAAACAATTTTTTCTAGGTTGGATATTGTTGGTAATGTAGTTAATTTATTGGTATATTGTTCCATGTCTTTATTGTATTGTTCAACTTCCCTATCATATTGGGCTTTTTTATTATCAACATCAATCAATCTATCTTTTTCATTGTCACTAACAATTTCTATATAACCATCTTGAACTAATTTATCTTGAACTTTTAAAAACTTATCAATATTGGTTTCTAATAATTTAGTATCACCATTTTTAAATAGATAAATCATCATCGTATTTTCTTCTTTAGTTAAATTAGTATCCGCATCTTTTAATTTTTTTATCTTTATTTTTCGTTTTGGCAAAGTTTTATCGAATTCTTTTAATTCTTTAGGTTTAGCAATCAAATTAGTAATTTGAATATCATTATCTTTATCTTTTAAATCATCTATTTTGATATATCCTTTACTAGCTAATTGTACTATCAAAGCAATAGTAAATTTTTTACTAGGTTGCCATTTATTAAATACATATCCAATTTCCGCCGCATTTAAATTATCTGGTGGATAAAATTCTACGGTCTGAGTTTCTTTAGGATAATCTTTTCCATATTTAATCCATCGATAAATAGTAAAGGCTGTCAATAGGAATATTATTATCGATATAAGGAAAGAACCCCAACCATAGTTCCAACTACCACCAACAAAATATCCATCAGGTAATTCTATATCTAATGTTAGTGATTTTTCTAAAGGAACATAATAACTATCAAAATATGCAGTATCACAAGTACCATCTTCATTTTTTGTCCAATCTTTTTGACAATAGTCTTCTAATTGTTTTTGATAATTTTTTTCGGCATTAAAAGTTGCATATAATGTATTTCCATTTATTTTGTAATCAACAATGTCATTAACATTGTTTTTTCTAAACTTATCCGGAACAAAATACCAAACAAGTTTGATATGTATAATCTCACGATTATACTTTTCTACTTCTTAGAAGTCTCCTTCTCCATAGACCAATATCGGATAGTCGCTACCCTAAAATTTTATCTTCCCTTAATTTGTTATTTGTTCTATTTCTTGCATATATTTTTTTAATCCTTCAAACATTATATTTTCACTTGCATTTATA
>CANQHO010000089.1 GCA_947623815.1 uncultured Bacilli bacterium
AGTTTTCTTGCATAGTCGAAAGGTATTTCATCTATTTTGGTAAAACCATCTTTTAAACTTTCAACTTTATTCTCTTTTGCATAAGCAATTACTGCTTTATCAATAATATTTTTCATGCCAGTTGAGAAATAACTATTCAGATATACATATTTTAAAATTGTTTTATCTTCTTCTCCCATTACATTTATATATTTTTGCAATACAATTTGATTTTCTGTTAGTGTCCCTGTTTTGTCAGTACATAGAACATCCATAGATCCTAAATTTTGGATAGCCTCCATTCTCTTTACTAATGTCTTTTTTTGGGCTAAAGTTTTACTTCCTTTTGCAATATTCACATTTACAATCATGGGTAACATTGATGGAGTAATCCCAACTGCTACGGATAAAGCAAAAAGAATTGCTGATTTATAGTCACCTTTAATTATTCCATCCACAATTAATATAAAAAATACAGTACCAATCATATAATATAACAATAATTTAGTAATATTTTTCATACCGATATCAAAGTTCGTATCTTGATGTTTTTTGCTTAATTCTTTTCCCATTGTTCCAATATAGGTCTCGGTTCCTGTTTTTATAACAATTCCTTTTCCATATCCTGAAATGACCGAGGACTCCATTAAACAAATGTTATCGATATCAAATATACTCTTTCCATTATTAGAAGTGACATATTTTTCTACAGGAACTGATTCTCCAGTAAAAACAGATTCATTAATAAATAAATCTTTTGCTTCTATTAAAACCATATCTGCAGGAATAATAGATCCGGCATTTAAAGTAATAATATCACCTATTACTACTTGTTCTGTTTTGATATTTATTTCTTTAGAATTTCTAATTACATTGGTAGTAGAATATATTTTTGACTTTAGTTTTTGATTAAATTTATATTCTGAATAGTCTTGAAAGAATCTAATTAGTGCACTAATTAAACCAATTAAAACAATGATGATAGAACCTAGATGATCTGCCATCATATAGTTAATAATCGCTAGAAAAAATAAAATTAAAATAAATGGATCTTTTAATGAAATTAGGAAAAAATAGATAGCACCATGTTTTTCTTCCTCAATATATATATTTAATCCGTTTGATTTTTGTATCTTTTTTATTTCATGTTCCTTTTTTCCGTTCTCAGATGTTTTGAATTTTTGAAACAATTCATCTTTTAGTAACTTGGAAACTTTTTTATATTCTTCGTATAAGTTATCCTGCATATTTCTCACCAGCTTAACTTGATTTTTTCTATATAAATTATAACACGTATTTTATTACAGTGTGTTTATAATTTTATATATTTTATTAAAAATCTATTATAAAGTTTTTATTCATATAAATTACTATTTGTTTCACTAATATTATAGCAAATTTCTAGTTAATTTAATTATTATTTTATATTTAAACCTTTTTAACTGTTCAAGATATTCTGTCCTTTTTATCATAGTGTTCACCTCTGTTATAAGTATATATTAAATTTAACAAGAAGCCAAGTTTTGAAAATATTTTTCCAAAACTATCAAAAATCGACAAGTTTTGGAAATGATTAATTTTTATATAAAAAATATCTGTCTAACATTATAGGTAAAAGTATATGTAAAACAATTTGTTTAATTTTAATCTATGTATAAAGTCCTTATAAATAAAGGAACAAACAAAAATGACACCCAATTAAGGGTGTCTTCAGGGGGATTTTTCTATTTAAACCTTTTTAATTTAAAGTGGTATTTTTTTCCTTTTATTTTAGTTATTTTTAATTATATTGGTTTAAAAAAGTTTGAATTAAACTTTTAAAATTTTAAGATTTTGTTACATAACTGTTACATAAAAAAATAGGGAAGACCTATTTCTTTTTTCCGTAATTACCTTTTGAAGTATCAAATTTATCTTTGTGATTATTACTATGCCCAAACACTTCACCTGTGGTTACATTTAAAGAAAATCTATCGTGGTTATCTTTGTCACGAACATCTCCAAAATAACTATCAACAATTATATCACCACTTCTTGTTTGACGCACGACACTAGAGCCAGTATCAGACTTAAATGTGTGTAATGTTTCTTTTCCCAAATTAAACCCTCCTCTCTAAAAATATATAAAACTATCCAATAATAATACTACATAGTTTTATTTCTCAGGACCTAAATATTCATCAACTTTTTCATCGATTAATAATAATTCTTTATTATCATCAATATATTTTATAAAATCATCTCTAATAGCACCAACTTGTAAATTAAAATCCTCAATATCAGGATATATTTGATCATGCCTAACTTGATAGTCATCTAAATCCGTTAAAATATTTTCTGCTTCAATTAACAATCTAGCAACCCTAGCTACATAAGTATTGGTTTCCATCCAATCTCTTAATCTAACATCTTTCATTTTTCTTATTTGCTCCTCTCTTTTTTTTATTTCTTCACCTAGTTGTAATAATTGATTTAATCTTTCTTCATCCATTGGTTGCATATTACCCCTCCAATCATTTATTGGAATATATTCTATCACTGTACTATATTGAAGTCAATAATTTTATGAAAAGAATTTTTTCCTTTGTACGTTTTTTTGGGTAATAATTAAAAAAATTAAAAGAGATATTTTGTATAAATGCAAAAAA
>CANQHO010000090.1 GCA_947623815.1 uncultured Bacilli bacterium
TAAAAAAAACTACTTTTTAGTAGTTTCAAAGTACAATTTTTTTACTTCTTTAGGATTTATAATTCGATATTCGCCTGATTTTAAGTTTTGAACGTCTAAAAAGGCAAATTTTTCTCTATGTAATTTAATAACTTCATGATTAACTGCTTCAAACATTTTTTTTACTTGATGATTTTTTCCTTCATGGATAGTTAGTTCAACTAATGATGTGTTTGTTTTTTTAGTATATTTTTTTACTCTTACTTTGGCTTTGGCGGTTTTTACTTTATCTATATAAACACCATTTCTTAGTTTAGATATTTCTTCCTTAGTTAAAATTCCATTTATTTTGGCAATATATACTTTTTCTATTTGGTTTTTAGGATGAATTAGTAAGTTAGTTAATTCTCCATCATTAGTTAATATTAACGCTCCCGTGGTATCATAATCTAATCTACCAACCGGATAAATTCTTTCTTTAGTTTTGATTAAATCAATTACAGTTTTTCGATTTTTTTCATCGTTAGTACTAGATATATAACCTCTGGGTTTATTTAATAAAAAATATACTTTTTGGTTTTGTTTTAATAAGTTTCCATCTACTATTATTTGGTCACTAGGATTTACTTTAGTTCCTAATTCTTTTACAGTTACACCATTTACTTGAACATGTCCTTTTGTAATTAATTCTTCGGCTTTTCTTCTTGAAGCATATCCTAAATTGGCAATTACTTTTTGTAGTCTTTCCATATTATCCCTCTTTACATGTGTATCCATCTATGGTTAGTTTATCTTCAATGGCTAATTTATTATCCCCAATAAGTCCAAAGTAATCTAAAATATTATCATCTACTTTATCAATGTCAAAGTTTATTTGATATATGTATTGATTTCCTTTTTCTTTTTCTACAATTTGTACTCCTTCTTCGTTTTGGTATTTACTAAAACTTTCTTGGGAGTTTTGTTTTAATACTTTAATTAAGTCTTGATTTTTTACTTGGTAGTTTAATTCGAATGTAGCCTTAGATATTTCATCTTGATTGAAAGTGGCTTCAATATTTTGATTTAAGGTAAATGTGTCTTCTTTTTCTTGGATTGTACATATTAACTTATCTTCTTTTTTACATCCAGTTATTACTAATATTCCCATTAAAGCAATTACTATTTTTTTCATACTACACCTTCTTTTTTTTATTTTATCAAAAAGGTCGATAAACTTCAACGACTATCTTTATGATTTTATATACAAAAATGTTTCATTGTAATTGAAACATTTTATCAAAAATTTAATTGTTTTTATAGTTCTTCATCATTGGATAAGTTATCGAAATATCCTTGAATTAAAACAACTGGAGTTCCTTTATCACCACTACCACTAGTTAAATCACAAAGGGATCCTATTAAGTCAATATAACGTCTTGGAGTGGTTCCTTGGGTCATCATAGTTCCTTTTAAGTCTTTAGCCTTACTTTCTATTTCATTTTTTATGGAATTTTTTAATTCTTCTCCTTTTAAATTAGCGTATTTATTATCAGATATATATTTTAGTTTCAATTCATTGGGTGTTCCTTCTAATCCTTTGGTATAGGCAGGTGATACTACCGGATCAGCTAGTTCCCATATTTTACCAACCGGATCTTTGAAAGCTCCATCACCATAAACCATTACTTCTATTTGACAGTTAGTTTTTTCATATAGTTGTTTTTGTATTTCTTCTACTAATTGTTGGCCATTTTTCGGAAATAATTTTAGTCTTTCTTCGGTTGATTTATTAGAACCTAATAATCCATATAATTCATTATAACCACTACCGTTTATTGAGGTTGTTAATATGTCGTCTAAACCATAAACGATATTCGCTCCATTTTGTTTTAGGATTCTTTTACTTTTTTCTCTAGTGTGGATGTCACAAGTTAAAACATCTTTGGTTTTATTTAAGATTGCTTTTGGATCGTTAGAAAATAAAAATTCTATTTGACATCCTTCTTTGGTTACTAATTCTCGATAAAAATCAACATAGTTTATTCCGGTAAATGGATGTACAATGTTTCCAAATTTTTCAATATATTCATTTTCTTCTAATACATCCGTGTATGGATTTATGTTATATTTTTCTAATTCACTTTCTAAAAATAAGTGATTACCTACTTCATCTGATGGGTAACTTAAAAGCATTGTGATTTTGTTACAACCTCTGGCAATTCCTTTTAATATTAAAGAAAATCTATTTCTACTCAATATTGGAAATACTATTCCTATATGACCATTTGGGTATTTGCTTTTTATATCTTGACTGACAGTATCAACACTTGCGTAATTAGCGTCACTTATGGCTACAACTGCTTCAGTTATTCCGACAACATCTTTATCATGAAATTTAAAATTTTCACTTTTTGATGCTTCTAATAATGAATCTACTACAGTGGTCGCTAAATCCATACCTTCTTTTATGATCGGTGTTCTAATACCTCTTACAACTGTTCCTACATTTCTCATTTAATCTCTCCATTCTTTATGTTGTTTAGGATATTACCCTACATTTTAAGTATATAATATTTAA
>CANQHO010000091.1 GCA_947623815.1 uncultured Bacilli bacterium
TTTTCTCGGCATAAAATCGCATTAATTACTTATTATAGATTATTCTAAAAGTTGCACTTGACTTTTTAATTAAATAATGGCAATGCTTTTACAAAATGATTGTTAAAATTTCATTTTTTCCTTATAAATAAAGGAAAAATAGAATTTAAAAATTTTTATTATTTTCTAAAATTTCTTTAACTATATCTGTTAATTTTGATATAGTGATGATTTCAGATAAATCTTCATTATATAGATTTGTATCATCATCATCATAACAAAGCAAAACTATTCTTTTCTTATCATTACTAATAATAATTTTATGTGGTTCTTTAAGTCCCAAATTAGAGTTATTAAAGATAATATTTTTACCTGTAATATATTCTATATTTAATTTAGTTATATCTTTAATTCTTAGTATCTTGTTTTTTACGCACAAAGGAAATTCTAAAATTTCTATGGACACATTCATTATTTATCCTCACCACCTTTGCAAAAGAAAAAGTCCATAATATCAAGTATTACGAACTTTTACTTATCTTTCGCACAAAGGTGTGCGTAAAATTCAATATGGGGCGCGATAAGGGGATCGAACCCTTGCATAACGGAACCACAATCCGCCGTGTTAACCACTTCACCAATCACGCCATATCAAATGTTCTTATATAATATATCAATTTTTTTAGTTTTTTTCAAGTCCTAATATAATATTTTTATAAATTAGGCAAATATCTATACCAAAATGGTGTAAATGACTAATATATAGTGGGAGGAATAATATGAATAACTATAAACCAGCACTAGATTATTATAATTATAAAAACAACAACTTCAATCAACCAACTTTTACCAAAAATGAAAATCCTAGTGCAATATATGATCCTTATCAAGGATTTATTCGTGGAAATATGTTTCCCGACTTATACAACTCTTACAAAACTAATCAACCTTACGCTTTAAAAGAAGACGCTTTTACTTATATGGATGCCTTTGCTTTTGCTGCTCATGATATTAACTTATACTTAGATATCTATCCAAATGACAAAGATATGATTGCTGCTTTTAGTGAATACACACTTCAAGCTGACAAACTTATGGAAGAATATCAAAGTAAATATGGTCCATTAGTTGTTAGTAGCAAAACAAATATGGTATACCCTTGGGCTTGGGATATGGAACCATGGCCATGGGAAAATTAAGGAGGAATTGATATGTGGAAATATGTAAAAAAATTACAATATCCAGTTAACATTAGAAAAAAAGATTTAAAAATGGCTAAATATTTATATAGCCAATACGGAGGTCCAGATAGTGAATTATCAGCAGCCTTACGTTATTTAGAACAAAGATATACTATGCCTGATGATCGAGGAAAAGCCTTACTTACAGATATTGCTACCGAAGAAATTGCCCATTTAGAAATGATTGCCAGCATGATATATCAACTAACAAAAGGAGCAACTATCGAAGAACTAAAACAAGCCGGTATGGGTGGTACTTTTGCTCAACACGATAGTGCTTTATTCTTGACAGATGCTAATGGTGTACCATTTACATCAGCCTATACTGAAGCATCAGGTGATTTTATTGCTGATTTAGAAAGTGATATGGCTGCCGAACAAAGAGCAAGAGCAACTTATGAACATTTGATGGATTTAACTGATGACAAAGATGTTTTAGCCCCACTTGCTTTTTTAAGGCAAAGAGAAGTTGTTCACTATCAAAGATTTAAAGAACTACGTAATTTATATTTAAAAGAAAAAATTCAAAGGAAAATTTAAAACAAGGAAAGCCTTGTTTTATTTTTTACTATCAAATTTTTTTCTTTCTTGAGTATTTAAAATTCTTTTTCTCATTCTAAAATTTAACGGTGTAACTTCTAAAAGTTCATCATTATTTATATACTCTAAACAATATTCTAAGGACATTTTTCTAGGTCTTTTTAAAACTACAGTATGATCCTTACCAGCACTTCTTGTATTAGTTAAGTTTTTACCTTTAACTACATTGACCGCTAAATCATTCTCATGAGTATGTTCACCAACAATCATACCTTCATATACTTCCGTTCCTGGTTCTACAAACATAACTCCTCTATCTTCTAGTTGACCTAAAGCATAAGCCGTTGCTTTTCCATTTTCCATAGAAACTAAAACACCTAGTTTTCTTTCTCCAACGTTACCACTTAACATTTTACCATATTCTTTAAAACTGTGATTTAAAATACCATAACCTTTAGTTAAAGTCATAAATTCTGTATTAAAACCAATTAAACCTCTTGAAGGAATAACATAATTTAATCGAACTTGATTTTCTCTTGTTTCCATATTTACCATTGTTGCTTCTCTATTCCCTAACATTTCAATAACCGAACCAACATATTCCTCTGGGACATCAACTTGGACATCTTCAAATGGTTCATACATTTCCCCATCAATTTCTTTAGTTATTACTTCTGGTTTAGAAACTTGTAATTCAAAACCTTCCCGACGCATATTTTCAATTAAAATTGATAAATGAAGTTCTCCTCTTCCAGATACAATAAAAGTTTCATTATCATGAGTTTCTACTCTAAGAGAAACATCCTTTTCACATTCTTTTTGTAATCTTTCTTCAATTTTTCTAGCTGTTACAATATCTCCTTCTTTTCCCACAAAAGGTGAAGTATTAGCCCCAAACATCATTTGTAGTGTCGGTTCATCAATTCGTAATTTTGGTAAAGCCTCTTCTTTACCCACTTCACAAACAGTTTCACCTACTGAAATATCTGGTAAACCAGATATTGCAATAATATCACCAGCACTAGCGTGATCTATTTCAATTCTTTTTAAACCTTGAAAACCAAATATTTTAGCAATTCTAAATTGTTTTATAGAACCATCTAATCGAACACAAGAAACCATTTGATTGGCACTTATTTTTCCTCTTTTAACAACCCCAATTCCAATTCTACCAACATAATCATTATAATCTAATAAAGCCGGTTGAAATTGTAAACTGGCACTTTCATCAACATCTGGTGCTTTAATATAATCGACAATCAAATCTAAAATAGGATCCATTCCCTCTTTTTGCGTACTAATATCTGGATCTAATGAAGAAGTTCCATTGATTGCTGACATATAAACCACTGGAAATTCTAATTGATCAATATCGGCACCAAGTTCAATAAATAAATCAATTACTTCATCAACAACTTCTTTAGGACGCGCAGTATCTTTATCTATTTTATTAACTAACAATATTGGGGTAACTTTTGCCTCTAAAGCCTTTTTCAAAACAAATCTGGTTTGGGGCATAGTTCCCTCATAAGCATCAACAACTAATAAAACTCCATCAACCATATTCATTATTCTTTCTACTTCGCCACCAAAATCAGCATGACCTGGCGTATCAAGAATATTTATATGACAACCATTATGTTCAATGGCTGTAGTTTTAGCCAATATCGTTATTCCTCTTTCTCTTTCCAAATCATTGGAATCCATTACTCTTTTATCAATTTGTTCATTTTCTCTAAACGCCCCTGAATACTTTAATAATTGATCGACAATTGTTGTTTTTCCATGGTCAACATGGGCAATAATTGCGACGTTTCGTATATTTTTCATTCTTTTCACTCCCAAACTTATGGTATTATACCACGCTTTTACTTGTCTGTAAAGAAAAAATACGATATAATAAAATAGAGATAATTGTCCATACTATATACATAGAAATTTAAAAAAACAGAGGTAAGTTATGAAGTTATTTGATTGTGATTTTAGAGAATTAGATCGTAAATGGATTGCGGTTTCTAAATGGAAAGATATTAAAAGGATTGGAAAAAAATATAAGTTAGAACTTGTTGATGCTTTAGTTTTAATTTACTTATATATCGATCATGAAAAAGGAATTTGTGGTTATTTAATTGGAAATTTGTACCATGATTCTAAAAATCTTCTCCAAATTGAAGAAGATTATATGGAACATATGATTATTTTAGAAGATGATATTTTAAGTAAAATTAAATTTCAAATTATCGACAATTCATTATTAAATCATTTAAAAGAAAAAGAAATGATAGAACAAAAAATAGATGTTGCTTATTATCAAGATGAAAATATTTTAAATGCTAGAAATGTTGATATAATTGATGAATGGCGTCATGAAACTAATCCTGATGATATTGAACTTATTTTAATAACTGATAAAAAAGAAGAATTTATTTGGGGTAAATTAGAATTATTTTCTAAAGATCGACTAATATGCCGTTTATTAGATGATTCAAAATACAACAATCATTATAAAAAAGGAGAAACTGTTTTAGCATCCATTGTAAAAGATAAAAAAGATGCTGATATAATAATTCAATATTTAGTTGAAAAAAAGAATTCTGATTGAATTCTTATTTTATTATGTATTTAATTATATAATCGTAAGTAATAAGAATATCTGGAAAAATATTTAAATTTTCCAATTCTTCTCTAGAAAACCATTTTACGTTTAAACTTTCAAAACTGACATTGGTTTCTAAACTACCTACTGGAACTGCTGGATATATTATATCAATATGTAAATCTCCTTCGGCTCCTCTATTTTTTTGAATACCTAAAGGTCTTATAAAATCGTCTTCTCTAGGAAATCTTTCTCCAAGTAATTTAACTTTGACACCAGTTTCTTCATAAGCCTCTCTAATTGCCGCTTCTTCTGGTGTTTCATCATGTTCAATATGGCCTCCTGGTTGAACCCATTTTTTAAATTTTTTATGTTTCACTAACAATATTTCTTTGGTTTCTGGGTTAATTATAAATGCTGAGGCACAAAAATGTCGCATTGTTTCACTTCCTATCTTTATTTATTATACATAAAGCTTTAAAAAGAAACAATATTTTTTTATAATTTTCTTATTCTAAAATCTTTTTACCTTCATCATTGACATTTTTTTCATAAAATGTCAATTTTTCTTGATTATCCAATGTAGCTAGTAATATAGAATTAGTATCTTTATATCCTTTTATTTTTAATTGTTGTTCTAACCATTTTTTGTTTTTATGCATGTTTTTTAAATTTTCCATCATTACCTTACCATCTATAATAATATTAGCGACTAAACCACTGTTTTCTTTTTTTATATTGATATCTTTTAAAGTCACAGGTTTATAAATGGCTTTGGGTAATATACTCATTTTACCATTTGATTCTAATATAGCGTATTCTATTTCATCTAAAGAAAAGTAACCACTATTGCGACATGTTTCTAAAAATTCATTAACATCTAATCTGGTCTTTTTTAAATTTTTTTCTAAAAGTTTACCTTCTTCAACAATTATTATAGGACTTCCCATTATAATTCTTCTTAAAACAATGCTTTTATTGGTTAAAATTGATAATATATAGGCAATAAAACCATATATTACAATAGCTACTATTCCAACGTAAAATTCAACATCTTGATTTATTGTTATTTCCGCTGCAAAATTACCGATTGATATTCCTATAATATAATCAAAAAAATTTAATTCAGATACTTGTCTTCTACCTATCAATTTAGTTATTAAAAATAAGGTTAATAAAGAAAATAATCCCCTATATATTACTTCATAAAATGTTTGTGGAAGCATATTATCACCATTTGTATTATGCCACAAAAAAAGCATTTTTATGCTTTTTTCTTATTTTTTCTTATTTTATCATGATCAAACAATATATTAGTTTTTAATACAAATACTACTACTATTATTGTTAGGATAATATAAAGGGAATAACCCATTTTAGTATCTCCTACTACGTAAAATATTGAAGCAATAGCAAATAATATATCAATTGCATATATAATTAAAACTGATGTTCTTTGACTTAAATTGTGATTTAACAATTGATGATGAAGATGGCAAGCATCACCTTCGGTTATGGCTTGTCCTTTAAGTAGTCTTCTCAAAATAGCAAATAAAGTATCTAATATTGGTATAGCAAGTATTATTAAAGGTATTAAAAATGATGTCATAGTTACATTTTTAAATCCAAGCAAAGCTACAATCGATATCATAAACCCCATAAAATTTGAACCGGTATCACCCGCAAAAACACTTGCCGGATAGAAATTGTAAACCAAAAAGCCAAGGATTGCTCCTAACATGACAAATGCCAAAGTTATATCTAACCCAGTTTTTAATTGAATTGTTCCTATTATACCGACAGTTAAAAAATATATTCCACTTATTCCACCACTTAATCCATCCAATCCATCTATAAAGTTTATACAGTTTATACAACCAAGAATAAAAAATAAAGTAAGTGGATAAGATAAAATACTAAAATCTATTTTTATGTTAAAAGCACTAACATCTCTGATAAGTAATTGACCATAAAAAACTATGACACAAGCCGCCGCTAACTGTCCAATAAATTGAGGAAGTGGTCCTAAATCACAAATATCATCAACCACTCCGGTTAAAATGATTATAAAACTTCCTATCAATACCGCATTCATAATAGGACTTGGTGATCCAAAAACCATATACCCAACTAAAAAACCAATAAAAATAGCTAAACCTCCTAGTTTTGGTATTACCTTTTTATGTATATGTCTTCCTCCAGGTATATCAACAGCATCAATTTGTATAGCTATTTTTTTTATAAAGGGCATGATAATAACTACAGTTATCATAGAAAGTATAATCATACTAAAAATTCTAATCAATAATTCTCCATTCATAATATTTACAATGAGTTTTACCCCGTTTTATATATTTTAAAATAAATATTTTACTACATATCAAACAAAGGCAATAGCTTATATCCTCCTTCCTTTGTTTTCCCCTTATATTCTTATGTTGAACAATTTTTCATTTCTTAACAATTTTTTGTAGTAATATTTATCTTTTGTATAAAAAATTTGCTAAGTAATTAAATCACTTAAATTATAACATTTTTACCAATATCTGTCTAGAGAACAAAATACCATACTTATTTATCAATATTAAAATTATTATTTATTTTATTTAAATCAAAAATAAAAGCATACACAATTTTGTGTATACTTTCATTTAATCAAATAATTATAATATTATGATTTTTTTAATATTTTAGCTGTTACTACTGTTCCAGTTAAAGCCAGACCTAATAACAATACTAATGTTAAAATATTATCTCCAGTTGCCGGATTTTTATCAGCTTTATTTGTTTCTGGTTTAGCTGGAGTTTCAGGATTAGTTGGTGTATCAGGGTTAGTTGTTGGATCTGTAATTGTTGGTTCGTTTGGATCAACAACTTTATCTCCTTCAATTTCCAATCCTTCACCTAAGTAAGCATCTATATTTTCTACTTTTCCTTCTAATGTAGTTCCCTTTTCAATAAAGGCTTTTTGAACTTCATTAAATTTGTCAGATGCAGTTATTATTTCTTTATCATCAGCTGATACTAAAGTTGCATTCCCTTTAACAGCAATATCATTTACTGATGATTTAGTAGTTTCACCAGCTAAATATTCTTCAATTGCTGAATTATTAGTACTTGAAACTTTTCCACCATCGATATTGACATCAACATTTCCTGCATAATTTTTATTTGATTCTATTTGGATACCTGCTCCAGTTGGAACAAATCCATTTCCAGAAGCTTCAGATGATGCTAGTTGTCCAGTTCCTGATACTGTAGCACCAGTTACATTTAAAGCACCAGCTTTAGTTACAACACCACTAGCTCCAGTTACTTTAGCTCCACTTTTCAAGTTAATAGTAGATGCACCTGCTTGGTATATACCAGCATCAATACCTGTTAATTCCCCAGATACATTGATAACTGCATCTCCTTCTTTTAACTTACCATGAACAGTTATAGCAGATGTTTCAATACCATTTTGTTTTTTTGTTACATTGATTTTACCATCAACATTAACAACAACACCAAAAGTTTTTCCACTATTATCTGTTGATACTACAATTCCGCCAATACCTTCAAGAGTTAAAGATTTGTCTAAAGTTAAATTAACTTTATTAGATCCTTCTTTGCTATCTGAACCGTATACATAAATAATAGCACCATCACTATTACCATTTTCATTGATAATTTTACCATTTTTAATTACAACTGTACCGTTTTTTACATTAAATACTCTATTAGCATTACTAGTAATAGTTTTACCACCTAAATCGATAGTAACATCGTGAGTAATTTCTATTACTTGATCTAAATCATCAATATTAGCAGTTAATTTAATATCTCCACCCTTTTCAACTTCTGTTTTTAAATCACCTTTATTAGCTACATCTGTAGCATATACTTTAGGCATAATAACTAATCCACAAACAAATGCGATTAAAGGCATAACGATTTTTTTCATTTCATTCCACCTCCTCTCTGTTTCATAAATGATTTATTATGTGTAACATAATAAATTCAGTATATACTGAACACAGTGCTCTAATATATACTAACATTAGTATATCAAATTTTAATTTTTAGTCAATCGATTTTCTTATTTTTTATTTTTGATTTACATCTAAACAAAAAATAATTTTTTAATCTCTAAGTAGTACTATTTTTTTTTATTTTTTTATTGTAAAATATAATTGGTGATACTATGGAAAAATTAGAAAAGAGCATCATAATTATTAAAAAAATTCTTTATTTTATTTTAATGATTATGTTTATCATATTACTAATTGTTTCTATTATTCATATAATTGATTGGAATAAAGATAATAAAGATATTGAAAAGCAAATAAACGATATTGAAAATAAAATTGACGTCAAAGAAATTGAAGATAAAAAGGCTGAAAAAGTAAATCCTGAAAAAGATAAAAATAGTTTATATTTTAAATTTATTAAAATGCCTCTTATTGAAGTAGATTTTACCAATTTATTAAAGCAAAACAAAGATACTGTTGGTTGGTTACAAGTAAAGGGAACGAATGTAAATTACCCATTTGTACAAGGAAAAGATAATGATTATTATTTAAAACATTCTTTTAATAAAACTAAAAATGACGCTGGTTGGGTATTTATGGATTATCGAAATAATAAAAATGATTGGGACCAAAATACTATTATTTATGCTCATAGTAGACTTGACACTTCAATGTTTGGTACTTTAAAAAACATTTTTAAAAGTGATTGGTTAAAAAATAGAGATAATCATATTATTAGAATTTCTACAGAAAAAGAAAATACTATGTGGCAAGTATTTAGTGTTTATAAAATTAAAACAACTACTGATTATTTAACTACTAGTTTTAGTACCCAAAAAGAATATCAAAATTTCTTAAATATGATAGAAAAAAGAAGTACTTTTGATTTTAAGGCTAATGTTACAACTGATGATAAAATTATTACATTATCTACTTGTTATAATGATACAACTAAAACTGTTATGCATGCGAAATTGATATTAAGAAAAAAAAGATGATTAATTTTTAAAAAAATCATAAACTTAGTCATTAACAATTAAGTAAATCAAAACAAAAACTCGCTTTAAACGAGTTTTTATATTGTTGGATAAGTTCCAATTCCAATAGGGAAATTCGCAATATACCAAAAACATATTAACACTATCCAAAAAATAGTAATAATTACAATAGCTGGTAAAATTGTTTTTAAAACCCCAAAAATACTAACTTGCTTTTTATTATCAATTCGATACTTTTCTAAAAAGGCCAACATAATTATAAAATATATAAACAAAGGTGTATAAGCCTTTCCTACTGAATCGGCAATCTTAAAAATAAATTGCGTAAAATCGGGAGTTATATTGGCTCTCATAAATAACGGTACAACAGTTGGAGCCATAAGTTGCCACTTAACAATAGCATCCGGTATAAAAATACTAGATAAAATAACAACTATAAAAAAGGCAACAACAAGAGGTAAACCGGCCACTTGAAGAGAACTCATAAATTCAGTTAATTTACTACAAATAACAACCCCAATATTAGTCCAATCAATAACGGCCGTTACTTGACATATAAAAAACATCAAAACAAACATAAAACCTAATTTTTCAAAATTTTTAGATAAACCTAAACTATATTCATTACTGTTTTTTATATTTCCTGACACTTTACCATAAATTAAACCAGCAACCATCATTAAGAATGCAATTATAATAACTATACCTTCTTTAAATGGAGAACCATCTCCAAACAATTTTGCTACATAAGTACTACCATCTTTAGCCAGCAATATACCAGCAAATGGTAACTTGACATCAATAATCATATAGACAATAGCCAAAATCAACAACAAACATACTATAAAAGTTAAAGTAAGTCCTTTAGCCGAAAATTTAGTTTCAATTTCTTCATCAGCGGATATTCTTCTTTTTGGATACTTTGGAACGATAAATCTATTTACCACCGTTGTAAGTACAAAAGTTAAAAGAAGAGTTGATCCAAGCATAATATAAATATTAGAAAATAATTTATAGGTATATGTTTTATCAACATCAAAAGATGCAGCACTTTGCGTTAATGTACCAAGAACATAATCATTATAATTATAAATAATACCCGTACCATATCCTAAAGTAATACCAAGATATATAATAAGTACACCTAAAATTGGGTTTTTATCTAAATACTTATACATAGCAGCAACAAAAGGTATTAAAAACAAATAACTATAATCACCAATTACCGAACTTATAATACCAACTAAAACAGTAAAAAATACAACTACTCCAAATTTAACTTTTTTAAGAGGTTGGAACATAGCATTAAATAAACCACTTTTTTCACAAATCCCGATACCAATTAAAGAAATAATAATTACTGCCAAAGGTTCAAAATTTCTAAAATTAGTAACAATACTTCCAATCATATACCTAATACCAGAACTACTTATTATATTTTTTACTAAAACTAAATTAGCCTCTAAAACATTTCCATTTATTACAGTTTGATTACTTCCAAAACTAATCAAAGAAAGAACTAGGCTTAAACAAGCAATCCCAATAGCCATAAATAAAATAATCGATACTGGACCGTATATTTTTTTCTTTTTTCTCTTTGCCATAATTCCTCCTTATGCTAATATTTTTTTTAATTTTTTATTAAATTCAATTCTTGGCATCATAATACTCCTACCACATTGATTACATTTTATTTTTACATCTGCCCCTATTCTAGTAATTGTAAATTCACTATTTCCACAGGGATGTTGTTTTTTCATAAGAACAACAGTTCCAATCTTATAATCAAGCATTGTGAATCACCAATTGATTATAAGGTATTTCTATATTATGTTTATCAAATTCTAATTTAATTTCTCGCATTATTTTTCTTTGAATATCAAAATGTTCCATCGATTTTGTCAAAACGCTTAAGCGATATTCAATACCAGAAGCCCCTAATTCATTAACCCCTAATAATTCAACAGGACTTCTTAAATTAGGTAATTCATTGGTTAATCTTTTACACAATTCTTCTAAAACACTTTCTACTTTTAATAAATCTTCTTCATAAGATACATAAACATTAACAATTGCTAAAGATTTTTCTAAACTATAATTTATAATGTTATTAGCATCTCTATTAGATATTATTTTTATATCCCCTTCGTAAGATTTTATTCTAGTTGTTTTCAAACCTAAAGCAATTACTTCTCCTTTAAAATCTCCAATAGAAATCGTATCTCCTACTGCATATTGGTTTTCTAAAACAATAAATATACCAGCAATAATATCTTTTAAAACATCTTGAAAAGCCAAACCTATTACAGCACTAAAAATTCCTAATGAAGCAAAGAAAGTACTGGAATTTATACCAAATAATTTCAAAACAACAATTATATCAATTACAATAATAAAGAATTTTATTACATTAGAAAATACAACTGATGTTACTTTGGCTTTTCTTTCATTATATAATTTGGTATGAATTTGATGAGTAGGGGGAGTTGATATTTTTCTAGCTATTTTATCAATAATAGAAAACAATATCAATGTAACTAATAAAACTATAACAGGACCAAGTATTTCTTTAGTCAAAATAGTTTTATATACATCTTGTATATCTAGGATAGACATTAAATCACTCCTTTACATTTAAAACTTCCAGTATTCTATTTAAATCGGCAACATTTGTAAAAGATATTTCTATCTTTTTTTCTTTTACTTTTATTTTAGTATCTAATTTATCACGTAATAAATTTTCCACATATTGAAATTCCGGATTAACTTTTTTAACTGTTCTTTTTATTTTTACTCGCTTTTCCATATCATCATTTTTAGCTAAGTCTTCTAATTCCCGAACAGTCATAGTTTGATCTACTATTTTTTTTGCCAATTCTAATTGTTTTTTTTCACTTTCTAGTTTACTTAAAACCCTAGCATGACCCATCGTTATTTCATTTTTTACAATCATGTTTCTTATAGGACTTGGTAATCTAAGTAAACCTAAAATATTAGTAATATGACTTCTACTCTTACCAACTTTACCGGCTAATTGTTCTTGTGTTAAATGTAATCCGGTAATCATAGATTGATATGCTTCGGCTTCTTCGATTACATTTAAATTTTCTCTTTGTAAATTTTCCAATAAACCAATTTCCATCATTTGTTCATCAGTAAAATCTTTGATTATAGCCGGTACTTTTTTTAAACCGGCTAATTTAGCGGCTCTAACTCTTCTTTCACCAGCAATAATATGATACCCTTTAATACTTTTTTTGGCAAGTATCGGTTGAAATATACCATGTTCTTTAATTGAAGCAGCCAATTCTTTTAAAGCATCTTCTTCAAATATTTTACGAGGTTGATATGGATTTGGTCTTAATTCAGATATATCTATTTCAACAATATCTGATTTATCAACTGTTTCATAAACCGTTTTTTCAAACGATTCTAAATCCAAATTTTCTGTATTAAATAATTGTTCTAGTCCTCTACCTAACGCCCTTTTTTTAGTTTCCATTACGAGCAATCACTTCCTTTGCTAAATTGATATAAGCAAGTGTACCACGACTAGTTGAATCATAGGCTAAAATTGGTTTACCGTAACTTGGTGCTTCGGCAAATTTAACTAATCTTGGTATAATTGTATCATATACTCTTTCTTTAAAATAACTTTTAACATCTTCTACTACTTCTAATCCCAAATTAGTTCGAGCATCTAACATAGTTAATAATACTCCTTCAATATCTAAGGTAGGATTCAAATCTTTTTGAGCCAACATTATCGTACTTAATAATTGCATAATACCTTCTAAGGCAAAAAATTCACATTGAACTGGTATTAAAACAGAATCTGCGGCTATTAAAGCATTTTTGGTCAATATTCCAAGTGATGGTGGGCAATCAATAATTATATAATCGAATAAATCTTTAGCCTGATCTAAATACTTTTTTAATTGTCCACCGGTTTGAAATGTTGGATCTTGTTTTGATCTTTCAACTAATTCTGTATCTAATCCAGCTAAGTTAATTGTTGCAGGTAAAACATATAAATTTTTAAATTTTGTTTTTACCATCACTTCTGACATTTGAGTTCTATCGGTTAATAAATCATATATACTTTCTTTATAATCAGTTTTTGATATTCCTACTCCAGTAGTAGCATTTCCTTGTGGATCTAAATCAACAAGTAATACTTTTTTCTTTAGATATCCTAAAGAGGCTGATAAATTTATACTAGTTGTCGTTTTACCGACTCCACCTTTTTGATTAACTAAAGCAATAATTTTGCCCATACAATCACCATCTTCTATAATTCTTTTCTTATTTATTTTATCATATATATTTTTAAAAATCTATCATTTACCTAAATTTATAAATATTAAAAATACTCTAACGAGTATTCTTAATTTGTCTACTTGGAAAGTCGATAACCAAATTGGTTTTAGTTCTTTCATTTTCTTTTTGGATATATTTATCATATTCTTGAGGATTTTTTTGTTTTAATATTTTTAATATTTCTCTTTGAACTTCATAATATATTTTTAAGTCTTTAAAATTCATTTTTGAAACATCAAGTAAGTTGTATTTCATTACTTCTTCGTAATCTAATATAGTAAATTTATTATATTTTAATATATCATCTAAAATGTTAAATTTATTGGCAAAATGAAATAGTAATTCCAAATCAGTATATTGTAAAAAACCTTTACTTTCTTCACATTTTTCCAAAATAATATCGTATATCATGGTGTATTTTTTTTCTTTTATATGTTCGTTATACCAATCCCAATTTTTCTTAATGGTATTAAATTTGTTTTGTTGTTTTTTTAATGTTTCAACATGACATACTACATAATCGGTCAAATCAGTATCATAACAACTTAAAACCTCTATAATAAATTTTATAACCCCAGTTTCTTCAAATTGTTCATATTGTTGGTATCTAGCATGTAAAAATTCTTCTAAATTTATATATTTATAAAATATATCTTCTATCATTTTTTCCGCAAAATAATTTAATGTTGTTTCACTAAATTCAAAAGCATTTTGTATAAAGTAAAATCCTTCTTCAAAATAGTCATTATAATCTTCTTCTTTAATACTCTCTAAATTGTCTTTTATTATCTCATATAAAATATCAGCAGTAAATTTATAATCTTCATAAAATTCATAATCTTTATTTTTTGCTATATCACACATTGCTAATTTGATTTCAATTTGTTCTAAAATGTCGGAATTATTACTAAAAAAATCATTAACAATTTTATCTAAAAATGGAATATCATCTTTAAATGTATATATCATAAATCTTATAAATTTCCAATCATTTTTCATTTCATTGGAACATAAATTATATATATTTTTATCTTTAGTAAAATCCATTACCTCCATCATAAACTGTTGGTCATTTTCTAAAGTATCAATATCGTAGTCTTTTATATCATCGCCATTTATATAATCAATTATTGTTTTTAAATTATATTTTTCCATATTACCCCTCCAAGTTTATTTAGTATTCTAACAGATAATTTTCTTTTTGTCTATACAAAAAAGACTTAGTTTTCATCTTCTAAGTCTTTTTCGGCTGTTAAATCTGTTGTTAAAAAGGTTATCAAATCTTCTTTATCAAGTTCATCAGCATTCAATAATCCTTCATCCTTAGCTAAATCTCTTAATTCTTCTACTGATAAATCTTCTAAACTTGCTTCTTCAAAATCACTAGTTGAAATAGTTTCATCATCATCTGGCATACAACCGTGTTCAACTAAATATGATATTTGTTCTTTAGTAATTGTTTCATATTGAAGTAAAGTATTAGCAATTAAATCGAGCAATTTTCTATTTTCTTTTATAACTTTAGTTGTTTTTTTGTAACATTCATCAACAATTTTTCTAATTTCTTGATCTATTTCATAAGCAACTTGCGATGAGAAGTTACGACTTTTATTATAATCTCTACCTAAGAAAACACTACCTTCTTGTTGTTCTAATTGAATAGGTCCTAAACTACTCATACCATATTCTGTAACCATTGCCCGGGCAATTTTAGTTGCTTGTTCAATATCGTTATGAGCACCAGTTGTTATTTCGTTAAATACTAATTCTTCTGATATACGACCACCAAGCAAACCACAAATTGTATCTAAAAGTTCATTTTTAGTTTGTAAGAAGGTTTCTTCTTTTGGAAGCATTAAATTATATCCTCCAGCTGAACCTCTTGGAATTATGGTTATTTTTTGAACTTCATTAGCCCCATCTAATTTAATTCCCATAACTGCGTGTCCGGCTTCATGATAAGCAACCGTTTTCTTTTCTTGTTCCGTATATTTTTTACTAACTTTAGCTGGTCCCATTAAAACTCGATCGTGGGCTTCGTCTATTTCCGCCATAGTTATAGCTTTTTTATGACGTCTTACCGTTAATAAAGCCGCTTCATTTAATAAGTTTTCCAAATCGGCTCCACTGAAACCAACTGTTCGATTAGATATATTATGTAATGATACATTTTTGGCAAATTTTTTATTTCTAGCATGAACTTCTAAGATTTCTTCCCGACCTTTTTTATCTGGTAAAGATACTTGAACTTGTCTATCGAATCTTCCCGGACGTAATAAGGCTGGATCTAATACATCTGGACGGTTAGTAGCAGCAATAATAATTATTCCTTCATTAGCCCCAAAACCATCCATTTCAGTAAGTAATTGGTTTAAGGTTTGTTCTCTTTCATCGTGACCGCCACCAATTCCAGAACCACGTTGACGACCGACAGCATCTATTTCATCAATGAATATTAGACATGGCGCATTATGTTTGGCTTGTTTAAACATATCTCTAACTCGGCTGGCACCAACACCGACAAATAATTCAACAAAATCAGAACCACTTATAAAGTAAAATGGAACATTGGCTTCCCCGGCTACCGCTTTAGCAAGCAATGTTTTACCTGTACCTGGAGGACCAACTAATAAAACTCCTTTAGGAATTCTAGCCCCCATTTCTTGGAATTTTTTAGGTGCTTTCAAAAAGTCAATTAACTCTTGAACCTCTTCTTTTTCTTCAGTTAACCCGGCTACATCTTTAAAGGTTACTTTACCGGCATCCTCATTTAGACGGGCTCTACTTTTTCCAAAGTCCATTGATTTATTAGCGCTGCTCATTTGTCTGGAAACTAAAATAAAGGCAAACCCAGCAACTAATACTAATGGTAAAATGTTGACAATAAATAATAAAATCACATTAGAAGAAGGATCGGCTTCGGTTTGAATCTTAAATTGACCAGTTTTTTTAACTTTCAATACTTGATTCATTACTTCTTCTGAAAGTGGGGCTCTTAAAAAGAATGTTTCTTTTTCATCATAGCCTTTTAATTTCCCAACAATTTCATATATTCCAGCATTGCTTTTTGGTGTGATTACAATTTCGGTTACATTAGACTTATTTATTTCGGAAATAAACTTATCATAAGTCAAATGATTTATTTTACGATTCAAAACTGTAATTAAGAAAAAAACACCAAACATTACAACAGTAATCAATAAATATGGTAACAAACCACGACGTATGGTTTTTTTATTCATTATTTCCCTCCTTAATAATACCTAAGTATTATATCATACTTTTCTGATTTTGTTTTATCAAATTGCGATTTTTTTAAATTTGGCAACCAAACGATAGTACCTTTTGCATCTTCGATAATTGGATAAGTATCTCTTTTTAATGGATGAATATTATTTTCCATTAAAATATCATTTATATTTTTATGGCCATTCATGTTTTTAACAAGCATTTTATCGCCATTTTGCCTAGTCCTTATATATAAAGGTAAGGTAATATCTTTAAAGTTTAAACGACATATATCATTGCCATCGGTTTCACATTCATCGACTTTTTTTATAACATGATTATTTGGTAAATAAAATGGTGTATCAAGTATTTGTTTATCAATTATATTTAGTATATCTACCTTATCTTCGATTAAATATAAAAAATTATTTTCTTTAATTACTAAACTATTCAAAGGAAAATTTAATGTTTCGTTTTTCTTTTTACTTTTAATTATTTTAAATAGTAATGATATATGTTTTTTTTGAATTAAATCAATATCTTTTGAATACCATTCAATTAAATATTTTTTTAAAATTTCTTGTTGAATAAATATATCTTTTTCCCAAAATAGTTTTATATTTATTTTATTATCTATAACAACTTGATTATAGTTTTTATTAACTTCTTTTTCTATATAATTATTGGCATTTAATATTTCTTCACTAAATTGATAAAATTTGCGATGAACATTCGGATCTTCCTTTTTTAAAAAAGGTAATAAATATTTGCGATATCGATTTCTCGTATATACATCCTTTTCATTTGAGTGATCGATTACATAAGGAATATTATTTTTCTTATCCCAAGTTTCTATTTCTAATTTAGTTGTATAAATCAACGGTCTTAAAATTTTCATATTATTTAAATTACTTTCGATAGCAAAACCAGCATAACCTTTTAAACTTGATCCTCTAACTAAACGCATCATAATTGTTTCAATCAAATCATCGCCATGATGAGCGGTTAATAAATAATCTGCTTGATATTTATCTATGATTTTTTGAAAAAAGTTATACCTTTCATTTCTAGCATAATTATGAAAATTTTCGTTTTCATAATTAGTTATTTCTTTTAATTCAAATATAATTTGCTGTTCTTCACAAAATTTTTTTACAAATATTGCCTCATTTTTACTTTCTTTTCGAACATTATGATTGACGTGGGCACAAACTATCTTAATTTTTTTTTCTTTTTTGACTAGATTGGTTAAATAAAGTAAAGCCATTGAATCGGGTCCACCACTACAGGCAACTACTAATGTTTGATTATCTTTAATTTTATTTTTTAAAAAAACTAATGCTTCCTGCATAATTCTCCTTTCTACCAATCAATCGGTTTTTCCCCATGTTGTATTAAAAATTGATTCGTTTTAGAAAATGGTTTACTACCAAAAAAACCACGACTAGCAGAAAGTGGCGACGGATGGACACTTTCTAAAATCAAATGATTTTTATTTTTTATCAATTCTTTTTTACTTCTAGCATAACTTCCCCACAAAAGAAACACTAAAGGCTTTTCTCTTTTACCTAATTCTTCTATTATTTTGTCAGTAAAAATTTCCCATCCATGTCCTTTATGAGATAGTGGACTATTAGCAACCACAGTCATAATTGAGTTTAGTAATAAAACTCCTTGACAAGCCCAATCAGTTAAATCAGTATTGGCTCTTTTTATTCCTAAATCGCCATAAATTTCTTGAAATATATTTCTCAATGATGGTGGCATCATCACCCCTGCTCTAACTGAAAAAGATAATCCATGGGCTTCTTTTTCCCCATGATAAGGATCTTGCCCTAAAATCACTACTTTCACATCGTCAAAATCGGTTAATTTTAAGGCATTAAATATATCCTTATATTCCGGATAAATAGTTTTATTTTGATATTCTTTTTTTACAAATATTCCTAAATCACGAAAATAATCTTTTTTATATTCATCTTTTAAAATTTCATCCCATTTTTTATTTATCATAATTCCCACTCCAAAATTATTTTATCATATTTTACTTTGTTTTTAAAGGCTTTCTTTTAGTTTCATCATAGTATATAAATTTATAACAATCAAAATTGCCACTAACCAATCAACTATTTGCCATAATAAGGTTGGCGATAAAAAACAACCAATAAATACATTCACTAATGTAATTATTTTTAAAACAAATAAATATTTTTTGTATTGTTTAGGAAAAAGGAATTGAAATGATACTTCTCCATAATAATAACCCGTTAAAATAGTGGAAAAGGAAAATAAAAAGATAAAAAAAGTTAGTAAGTAGGTCCCCAAAGAACCAAAATGATAATAGAAAGCATAGGATACCATTTCTATTCCATTAAAGTCTGTATAGGTTAATGTTTGATATGGACTACATAAAATAAATATAGCGGTTGCCCCACAAATTATTATTCCCGTAATATATACACCAAGCACTTGCATAAATGCCTGTTTGGATATATTATTGTTAGTTGTGGTGGATGCTACAATAGAGCCGGTTCCAATTCCTACTTCTGTTGAAAAAATACCTCGTTGTACACCGATAATAACTGTACTTATAATCCCCCCTTTTAACCCTTTTCCATTAAATGCTTCTTTAATAAATAAATTTAAAATGTTGGGAATAATTGTAATATTTTTTATAAATACTATTAAGGCTAAAATTAAATAGAGACTCAACATAAATGGCACTAATTTTTCACTTATTTTAGAGATAGATTTTAAACCACCAATTATACAAATAGAAGTTAATATTACAATAATTATCCCAATGATAAAAGGAGATATATTTTTAAATACTTGAACCGATTTGGTTATGGTATTTGTTTGTATTTCTAGAAATCCACCAATATAACAAAAAATAATCAATATACTATATAAAATGGCTAATCTTTTATTATTTAATCCTTTGCTTATATAATAACTAGGTCCACCAAAATAATTTTTATTTTTTTTAATTCGATATTTCATTCCCAATATTGTTTCTGCGTATGATAAAACCGCACTAAATAAAGATATTACCATTAACCAAAATAAACTTCCAACTCCTCCATAATATATGGCTAAGGCTACTCCGGCAATACTGCCAACCCCTATCTTACCTCCTAATGTCACCATTAAAGTTGCAAAGGAATTTATCGATGATTTGTTTTCTTTTACTTTTATATTATTTATAATTGATGATATTTTCAAGGTTTTAAATTTGGTTTTGATTTGCCAAGTAAAACTAGTAAGTAGTATTAAAGCGGTCACTATTGACCAACTAAGTTTTAATATTAGTTCCATAAAACCACCATCATTATTTTATCTAAATCAATTATCTTTTTTTGTCAAAAATAAAAGTATACAATTTTTTTGTACACTTTTATAATTTCAAATTAAATATTTTTTGTTAGTTCATTAGATATTTCAATAAAAATATCAATAGATAACTGTTCCGCCCTTACTGTTAAATCATATTCATGTTTCTTTAAAACTTTTTCTATAATATTTAAATCATATTGTTTTAAGTTATTCCTAATAGTTTTTCTTTTTTGTTTAAAAGCATCTTTGACTAATTTAAAAAATACTTTTTCATCTAAAACTTTATATTGACAAGTTTTTTTATTAAATGATATTACAATACTATCAACATTTGGTTTAGGTATAAATACATTTCTTGAAACATCCATAATTTTTTGAACATCAAAATAATAATCTAAAAAAATAGATAATGATGAATAATCTTTACTACCCGGTTTGGCTTTAAATCTGTTTCCCACTTCCTTTTGAACCATTACTACCATTTTTTCTAAAGATATTCTATTTTCTATAAACTTCATTATTATAGGTGTAGTTATATAATAAGGAAGATTGGCAACAACATATAAATTTTTATATGAATATTTTTTTAAAATATTTTGTAAATCAACTTTTAAAAAGTCTTCAAAAATAATATCGATATTCTCATAATCTTTTAATGTTTCATCTAAAATGGGCTTTAATTTAACATCTATTTCAAAACATAAAACTTGTTTAGCAATATTGGCTAACTCACAAGTTAATGAACCAGCACCTGGACCAATTTCTATAACTAAACTATCTTCTTTAATATCTGCTTTTTTGACAATGTTTTGAATTATATTATAATCGATAATAAAATTTTGTCCAAACATTTTTTTAAAATCAAAATTGTTTTTTTCTATTATTTCCTTTATTTTATTTAATGATAACATGTATTTCTCTCCCGCTTAAATTATACTAAATATTAACTTCTATAGCAAGATTTTAAAAAAAATGATAAAATTATGCAAGGATATGGTAGTCTATATTGTATTATTTGTAGGAGGTAAGAGAAGTGGACAAACAATATATTGAAGAATTATATGAGCGAAATGTTGATAGAATGTATAAAATTTGTTTTATTTTCTTTAAAGGAAATAAAAGTAATATTGAAGATGCTATTCAATCAATATTTGTAAAAGTTATGGAAAAAAATATTGTTTTTGATAGTTTAGAACATGAAAAGGCTTGGTTTATAGTTGCTACTAACAATTACTGTAAAAACAAAGTTAAACATTGGTGGAACAAAAATGTTGAATTAAATTTTGATGTTTTAGAAGAAAATAAAATTGATCAAACATTATTAGAAGTTTTAAACTTACCAGATAAATATAAAATTCCTATTTATATGCATTATTATGAAGGTTATTCATGTAATGAAATAGCTAAAATGTTAAAAACAAAAGAAAATACAGTTTATTCTTATTTACATAGAGGTAGACTGTTATTAAAAGATATGATTGAAGGTGATTTAAATGAATAAATTTAAAGAAACAATTGATAAAATTGAATTACAAGAGGGGGAAAGAAGAAAAATGTTAAATAATATTTTAAATAATGAAAAAGAACCAAATTATAAACCAAAACCATTTGTTTTAAAATTTGCCATTTTTATAGTAGGATTTATTTTACTATCCGGTTCATGTTATGCCTTAGTTAAAATTTTTAAATTTGATGAGCATTTTAAATGGTTATTTGATAAAAATGATGAAGAATTAGAACAAGCAGGTGTTCAAGGTACTGATGTTGCTGTAACTAAAGAATTTGATGATATAGTTGTTACTATTAACCAAACAATTCTTGATGAAACTGAAGTTTATATTATGGCTTCAATTCAAAAGAAAACGGAAAATTTTGATTTAGAAGATAGTTTCCTTTCACCGGGTAAAACTTTTAATGAAAAAGTAATGGACGAAGTTTATATGCTTGATTACTGTCATACTGATATAAATTTTGGTTGTGTTAGTAAAGGAACTGCTGGTCAAGATGAAAGCAATATCATGTTTGACTTTTCTGTCGATAAGGAAATAAAAGACAGTCAAGATGTGGTATTAAGATTAGTTAGTAAAAACAAATATTATGATATTCCATTCACTATTTATAAAAATGATATGAAAAATAAAACAATTGATGTAAATAAAGTTGTCTATAATAAAAATGATGTAATAGCGACATTAAAAACTATTAAATTAACACCTTTTAGAGTTATATTTATTATGGATTATAATAAAGATCCTAATAGTATTTCTGAAAAAATTGCAGAAGATATAAGTTTAGATGTTTTTAATGATTCAGCTGACGGACATAATTTCATAACATTTAATGATGGTTCGACTATGGAATTAAAAGTTTGGGGACAAACTTTAACCCAAGTTGAAAGTGAATTTGGGGAAAGTGCCAGCCAAATAGTTGATATTGATACAATTAAATCCTTTACTATCAATAATAATGTTATTGAAATTAAATAACTTACTTCCAAAATCATAACCACGCCTAAAAGACGTGGTTTGCACTAGCCCTATAAGGGCATATTATTGGCCAGCATTTTTAAAAGTGCTGGCTTTCTCTTTGTTCAAGCACAAATGCCTTTTCTCCTAGCTACCCTTTAAAAGGGTTTTTATATTCTTTTTTCATCATTTTATCTTCTAGTTGATCTTCTTTTTCCTGTTCTCTTATGTATTTCTTTATCGTTGCTTCATTTAATCCTACTGTACTTACATAATATCCTGTTGCCCAAAAATTTCTGTTCCCTAACTTATATTTTAAGTTGGCATGTCTTTCAAATAACATCATTGTACTTTTCCCTTTTAGGTATCCCATAAAATTTGATACACTTATTTTTGGTGGTATTTCCAATAGTAAATGTACATGATCTGGCATTAAGTTTCCTTCTATTATTTTCACACCTTTATATTGACATAATCTTCCTATTATTTCTGCCAAATCCTTTCTTAATTTATGATATATCATTTTTCTTCTATATTTAGGTATAAATACTATGTGATATTTGCACTTCCATTTTGTATGTGTTAAACTATTAGCTATAGAGCACCACTTCCTTTCTGATATAATTGAGGCCTGACACCTAAATTATATCAGACGTGGCGCTCTTTTGCTTAAGCATTTAACTCCTACACATATAATGTGTGGTTTTTACTTCCCGCACAAAGTGTGGGAAGAGTCCTAAAGGTTAATTAAAACTTAGCAATGCAACGCTAAGTTTTTCTATTCTGCTGTTAAATTATATGGTTTAGTTGAACTTCCATCCATGTCATCATCTTTAAATTTGACTCCAGATTTCAGAACTACGACTGGGCGCACTCCACTCGAATTATTGCCGTTGCCGTAGTCCACAAACCGGCCGCTTGGAGTAGCATACCAAGCATACAAGTTGTAAGTGCTATAGGTAGACGCCAGCCAATAGTATGATCCTATGTCTATCATATCATTATCATGTCCACATTTTTTTGCATTTGTACTTCCGTAACATGTACTTTTGTTGCTTCCATTATCTTCTAGTGTGTAATTATTATTTTTGTTTATTTGATATGTTATTAAATTAAAGTCTTCATTCGTCATATAATGTACACTTTGGGCGAACATTGAGTTTCCATATTTTGTCCATGCTTTACTTTCTCCGGGACTACTTGAGGTTGACGCGGTTTCTAGTATTTTAACACTGGCTGCTGCTTGTCCACTGGCATGGTAGTAACATTCTGGGGTTCCAGCGTGAATTAAAGTTATTACTCCACTGCCTGATACATCTAGGACTCGCCATCCATTGTATTTAGTTTGATAACTACTATTATAGCATGTTATACTTTGACTCTTAGCTTTTCCTGTGGCTGCACTACTAGTTCCTTTATCGTATATGTTAAATTTTCCTTGACTATTTTGAGTGCTTGTTGCTACTCCGTAGCTTTCTAACTTTCCTTCTTCCCATGTTGACTCATCTGGTTCATAATTTACATATACACCAAAATCATCTGTAGTTGCCTCTCTACTTTCTTCTTTTGGTGGTACTCCCTCTCCTTCGGCCTTTTCTCCGATCCATGTTCCATTGAAACTAAATTTATACCCATTTATTACTAAATCTGTCACACCATTTACATTCCCATTTTTATCAAATATTATTGTTCCACTACTTGGTAAACTTCCTTTTACATCTAATGTTAAAGGTACTTCTCCACAGGTTAATATATTTCCTTTTGCTGTACAATCCCCGGTTATTTTATTTTTTCTATTTTCCATTAAATGAATTATTACTCCTTTTTCACTGGCTTCCACATAGCCTATCGCACTACTTTTGGCCGCTCCATATCTGGCATTTTCGATGATGCGCAATATAACTGGGGTCGCTATTAACGCTATTACGGCTAATATTACTATTACCGCTAATAACTCTATTAGGGTAAAACCATTATAATTTTTCCTCACAATTTATTTACTCCTTTCCTATCATATATATTATATCACATTTTGCTCGTATTTCGGACTATAAAATTTATTATTTCATATTTAATGTAAAAATAATGACAGGTGGTAATTATGAATTATAATTTATATAGTCTAAGAGAATATAATGATTTACTCCAAAAAGATATTTCTAAAATTATTGGTGTTCATGAAAGGACTTATTCTTCATGGGAAACTGAAACAAAAATAATTCCATTAAAGCATTTAAATACATTATGCAATTACTACAACGTTTCAATGGATTATGTATTAAACTTATCCAAAAAGAAAAAAAATTCTAATATTAAAAAAATAAAAGAACTTAACAAAAAAGAAATAGGAAATAGAATTAAAATAATAAGACATGATAATAATTTAACATTACGTGATTTAGCTAAAGTATTAAATACCACATCATCAACAATTTCAGCCTATGAAACAGGCAAAACTCTAATATTAACAGCATTTGCTTACCAAATATGTAAAAAATATAAAGTTTCTTTAGACTGGTTATGTGGTAGAATTTAAAAAAAATATATTTTTAAATATCAAAAATATATTTAGCATTTTCTTCAGTTACTTTAACTACTTCTTCATAAGAAATATTTTTAATTTCCGCTATTTTTTTAGCCACTAATTCAACATTATTCGGAACATTTTGTTTTCCTCTAAACGGTTCTGGAGTTAAATATGGACTATCAGTTTCTAAAACTAATCTATCAAGTGGTATTTCTTCAACCACCTTTTTTAATTTTTGACCATTTTTAAAAGTTAAAACTCCTCCAATACCAAAATAAATACCCAATTTTAAAAATTCTTTGGCCATTTCTAAAGAATAACTATAACAATGCATAATAGCCTTAGTTTGTAAATGACTTTTTAATATATCCAAAGTATCTTGACAAGCATCTCTTGAATGTATTACCACTGGTAATTGATATTTATTGGCTAATTCAATTTGTTTAATAAATAAATTTTTTTGTTCATTTTTGTTATTTGTATCATAATGATAATCTAAACCAATTTCTCCAATACCAACAACTTTGGCATTTTTTATATTATTTTCAATAAATGTTAAATCAACATTATTTGTTGCATACTCAGGGTGGATCCCTAAGGTTACAAAAACATTAGAATACTTGTCACTTAACATTAACATTTCTTTATTACTTTTTAAATCAACACCAGATGCTATCATAATACCAAGCATATTTTTTACAATACTATCAACATTCTCATAATCACTTTCAAACAAATGACAATGGGTATCAATTAACATATTCCTACCTTCTTTTTATAAAACTCATAATTTCAATTATACATACTAGAAAAAGATATATCCAATCAATAATATTTTGAGATTGAATAGCACTAAACAAAACAAAAAGCAAAAATACCCCAAACACTAGACGCATTAACATTACTTCACTCTTTGTTAATTTCATAATTTTCTCCTTTTCCTCTCGAACAAGTTTATAATACCATAAAAGTCAAGGAAATGCACAAAAAACTTGTCGACATACTTCGACAAAGTGTAAAGTAAATTATTCTTCCAAATACTTCATAAAAAACTCGGCTGCTATATTAGCCACTTTTTCTTCAACTTCTGATAATCTATTTATTTGTGAAAAAATAATAACAAAACCCATCATATCGCCCCGGACAAAAATTGGTTTTAATATATAAGTACATTCAATTTTTTTATTAGACACAATTTCTAATATTTTTTTATGTTTTTCTAATATATTTTCATGTCTTTTTATCGATGTTAACATAGCATCACTTAAATATTGATTTAAAAATTCTTTTTTATAAGGACCACTAGCAGCAATAACACTATCAGTATCAGTAATAATGATATTTTCTTTTAAAAATGAATAAATTGAATCCGTAAAATACTGGGCAAAATCACTTATTCTTTTAACTAAAGAATATTTTTTTAAAATAAGTTGATCTCCCTGTACAAAAATTTCAACATTTTCTCCTTCTAAAAGTCTCATAGATTTTCTTATTTCTTTAGGAATAACTAATCTACCTAATTCATCAATGCGTCTAATCATTCCTGTCGTCTTCATTTTTTCCTCCTTACTTTTAGAATAACAAAAAAAGAAAAAAGTATTCTAAAAATGATTATTTTTCATCCTTTTTTAAACTTTTTTCCATTATTTTTATAAAATCAATTAAATAATAAATAAAATGCTTATCCAAATTGACAAAATCTAAGGTTACTACTAATCGATTTAAACTCATAGAAAATCTAAAATTACGAGTTAAATTAGAACATTCTAAAAATAACTTATCTCCTTCAATTTTATCAGTTAATTCTTTAGGCAATATTATCGAAATAAAATTAACAGTTTGCTTAACATCTTTAATATTATACTTCTTAGCCAATTTTTCAAACCATTCTTCATGCATATATATTAGTAAATTGTCGGATAATTTTCCAAATCGATCTTCTAATTCTTCTTTGACTTTCAATAAAGTTTCATGTGATTCAATTTGATTTATTTTTTTATGAATTTCAATTTTTAAATCAGGATCTAATACATATTGATCCGATATATTAGTACTAACATCAACTAAAGGTAATTCACTAACTTCTTTTTGAGCAGTAACTTTTTTACCTTTTAATTTATCAATTTCTTCATTTAACATCGACATATAAAGTTCTACCCCAACACTGTCGATAAAACCGGCCTGTTCACTTCCTAAAATATCTCCAGCCCCTCTTATAGATAAATCACGCATGGCTACTCTAAAACCATTACCTAATTCAGTAAATTCTTTTATAACATTTAATCTCTTACTAGCCACTGTTGATAAAATATTACCCGGACGATACATTAAATAACAATAAGCAATTTTATTACTTCTTCCTACTCTACCCCTTATTTGATACAGTTGTGATAAACCAAATCGATCAGAATCATAAATAAGTAAAGTATTAACATTAGGTATATCTATTCCTGTTTCAATTATTGTCGTACAAAGAAGAATATCATATTCATGATCAATAAATTTAATCATAACATTTTCTAATTCTTCTTTGGACATTCTTCCATGGGCGTAAATAATTCTTGCTTCCGGCACTAATCTTTTTAACTCTTCTTGTTTTTGTTCAATACCATCGACATAATTATATAAAATAAATACTTGTCCTTGTCTAGCTAATTCTTTATATATGGCATCTTTTATTATTGATAAATTTTCTTCTAATACATAAGTTTGAACAGGATATCTATCTACTGGAGGTGTTTCTATTAAGGATAAACTTCTTAACCCAGTCATCGACATTTGTAATGTCCTAGGAATTGGCGTAGCCGATAAAGTTAATACATCAATATTATTTTTTAAACTTTTAATTTTTTCTTTATGTTTTACTCCAAAACGTTGTTCTTCATCAATAACTAATAAACCTAAATCTTTAAATTTAACATCATCACTTAGTAAACGGTGAGTTCCAATTACAATATCGGTTTTACCTTCTTGGATTTTTTCAATAGTTTCTTTTAATTGTTTGTTTTTAACAAATCGGTTTAATAAAGAAATAGATGTTCCGGTATTTTTAAATCTTTCAATAGCATTTTGATAATGTTGGTTAGATAAAATAGTGGTTGGACATAAATATGCCACTTGTTTACCAGATAAAACGGCTTTATACATCGCTCTAAAGGCCACTTCAGTTTTACCATAGCCAACATCACCACATAAAAGTCTATCCATAGGATGGGGTTTTTCCATATCTCTTTTTATTTCTTCACTTACTTTATGTTGATCAACAGTATCTTCATATACAAATTCTGATTCAAACAAGATTTGATTTTCATCATCTTTGACAAAGGCAAATCCTTTGGCGGTTTGGCGAGCAGCATATAATTTTAATAAATCCCCAGCAATACTTTCAATTTTTTTTCTAACTCTTATTTTGGTTTTAGCCCATTCTGTTCCACCCAATTTATTTATTTTTGGAACTATATTATCATTAGATGAATATTTACTTATATAATCAATTTTTTCAACCGGAATATATAATTTATCCCCACCTTTATATTCAATGGCTAGATAATCTTTTAATACGTTGTTTTTCTTCAATGTTTTTAAACCGACATACTTTCCTATTCCATGAACTGAATGAACAATATAATCACCAATATTTAATTTATTTATATCTTTAATTCTGGTTCCCATTTTAAATTTATTTTTATAAGGAACGATTATATCTTTTTTATGAAAAAGTTCTCTTTCAGTTATAATAACATAATTTTCAAAAATAAATCCTTCATGCATTTGTTTAATAATTATATTGATTTTATTATTGATTATTTCTTTTTCATTTGTAAATACTATATTGTTTAATTTTAATTCATCAATTAAATTGTTGACTTGATAACGATTTTTTAAACATATAATAACTGTTTTTTTATCTTTTATATATTTATTTAATAATTCTTTTATATCTTTAATATTTTTAGGCAAATAATCAAGTTCATAGGAATTATATTGTTCTTCATTTATATTAGTTATTTTATTATCATAATTAGTAAAATAAATATGATTATTTTGTTTTAATGGTTCAAATTTATGCATATAAGCAGTGTCAGCCGGTAATTCTTTACTTATATTATATTGTTTTATATCTTCTAGTAAGGTGTTATAACTTTGTAATAAATCTTGGTATTGATCAAAAAAAACATAACAAGGCGCAAAATATTTTTCTATATTCACAACATCAGTATATTTTGGTAAATCCTGATAACTAAGTTCTTCATCATTTTTATCTACTAAAAACTCGGTATTTGGCAAAATAGATACTTCATCTATTTCATATTTCATTTTTTGGGTTTCCGTATCAAAAACTCTAATTGATTCAATTGTATCACCAAAAAATTCTAATCTGATAGGATTTTCTTCATCTATAGGAAATATGTCAATAACAAAACCTCTTAAGGCCATATCTCCAGTTTTAGTTACAATAATATCTTTTTTATATCCTAGTTGATCTAACTTTTCTATTAGTTCTTTCATAGAATAATCGGTATTTTTTTTAATTTTTACTGTTGAATTTTTAAATTTTTCTAAAGAAGGTAAATATCTTAAATATCCCATTAAATTAGTGACAATTATTTTTTTTTGACCATGACAAAATAAAGTAGACAATCTGTTACTTTGCAGTTCCGGACTACTCGCTAAGGCCACACTAGTAAAAAAATCATCCATAGGAAATAATAATACTTGGTCTGTATAATCTTGTATATATTGAAACATTTTATTGGCTTCAAATAAACTATTCATCACATAAATTACACTATTTTCTTGATTTTGAAAATAATTATAAACATATAATGCCCGCATAGAAAATGTTAAGCCCGATACGCTATTTGTTTCATTAAATAAACATTTTTTAAAAATATTCATTTTTAACTCCTTTCACCAAGAAAAAGATACAGATTAGTATCTTATTTTCTATTATATTTATTCATTAACTCATCAAAGGTCATTTTTAAAAAGTCATTAACTATATTTGGTACTTTTTCTATAATATCATTTATTATTTCTAAATCTTCATTTTTTATTTTACCTAATACATAGTCTTTGGTATCAATTTCTTTATTATTTGATATTCCTATTTTCATTCTTTTATATTTATTAGTGTGTAAATGTTGTTCAATATTCTTAAGACCATTATGACCACCACTTTTACCTGAAGGTCTCAGTTTATATTTACCAACTGGTAGATCCAAATCATCATGAATTATAAAAATATCATCGACATCTATTTTAAAATAATCAACAAAGTCTCTAACTACTTCTCCCGATAAATTCATATATTTTTGGGGTTTTAATAAAATTATTTTTTCATCATTATCAAAATATGATGTATACAGTCCGCCAAATTTTTTTTTATCAAAAGTAAGATTATGAATACTGGCTAAAAAATCTATGGCCATAAACCCAACATTATGCCGTGTTTTATCATATTCTTTTCCTTTATTTCCCAATCCAACTATAAGTTTCATTTTTCACCTCTATGATAAACTTGATAAACCTCATTTTTAGTAATTTTTCTTTCCTTAGCCACTAATTTTATTGCCTCTTTTGCACTTATACCTTCTTCTATATATTTTTCAATATGGTCTTTTATGGAAATATTTGGTTGTTCTATTGTTTTGTGTCCTTCCAACACTAACACCATTTCTCCTTTAGTTTGCAATTGATTTTGTACTTCTTCTACTCTTCCTCTATATATTTCTTCATATTTTTTTGATATTTCCCGGGAAATACTTATCTGAATATTTCCCATTACTTTTAAGATATCTTGTAAAGTCTTTTCTATTCTGTGAGGTGATTCATACAATATTATAGTAAAAGGATAATTTTTTAAATTTTCCAATTCTTTTATTCTATGACTTTGTTTATTACTTAGAAATCCATAAAATAAAAAAGGGTGCGGGGCTAAACCGGAGGTTGTTAAAGCCGAAACAAAAGCCGTTGGGCCAGGTAAGGAAACAACATTAAAATTATTTTCTATAGCAATTTTTACTAAATCGTATCCAGGATCACTTATTATTGGAGTTCCCCTATCAGTTACAATACCAACATTTTTACCTTCGTTTAAATATTGTAATAATTTGGGTATATTATTTTTTTCATTATAATTATGGCTAGAAACTAATGGTTTATGTATATCTAATTTTTTTAATAAAAGGGCAGTTTCTCTAGTATCTTCTGAAAAAATAATATCCACCATTTTTAAAGTATTTATACTTCTAATAGTTATATCTTCCATATTTCCAATCGGAGTGGGAATTAAATATACTGTTGGGCTATTATCATAACTTTTTTGTGATTTCATATTTTTCCTTTCTTATTTTACATATTCTAATATTTGGTTAGTGTATTCATTTTTATCATCATAAACATATAAAGGATCAAATATTTTAAGTCCTGGATTTCCATTTTTTATTCCTTCAATTAGCAATATATTTGCTTCTTTATTTTTTTTAGGATAAACAAATTGAATTTTTTTAGGTTCTAATCTATATTTTTTCATTAGCATTATTATATCAACTAATCGTTCTGGTCTATGTACTAGTGCTAATCTCCCACCGTTTTTTAAAAGTTTTTTACTTATTTTCATTATTTCATCAAGATTTAAAGACAATTCATGTCTAGCATATGTTTTCCTTTCCTTGTCATTTAAATGGGAACCTTCTGATGTTTTAAAGTATGGAGGATTGCATGTTATTAAGTCAAAACTTTCAGTATCCATAACTTGATAATAATGTTTTATATCATCTTCAATTATTTCTATTTGCTTTTCTAATTTATTATAAGCAATTGACTTTTTTGCCAACTCAACTGAGCTTTTTTGAATTTCAACACCTTTAATGTAATTGTCGGTTCTAGTAGATAAAATTATTGGGATAACTGCATTTCCAGTTCCTATATCTAAAATATTTTTAGTGCGTTTAGTTAAGGTTACAAAATGGGGTAATAATACTGAATCTAATGAAACTAAAAAAGAGTTTGTGTCTTGATATACGCATAATTGTGGTGAGCCAAAAATATAATTTAATTTTTCCATTATACTTCGACCTCTTGTTCTACACCATTTTCCAACATAACAACATATTTTTGCTTTAAAACATCAACTCTTACTACTTTACCAATTTTATTATCGACTTCTACTTCTTCATCTATTTTTGGTAAATTTTTTTTCATTTTTGTATAACAATCATCTTCATATTTTAAGCAACATAATAGTCTACCACATATTCCATTTATTTTATTTGGTGATAAGGCTAAATTTTGATTTTTAGCCATAGCGATGGATACGGAATCAAAATCTTTTAAAAATCTAGAACAACAAAGTTTTTGGCCACACATTCCAATTCCACCAACTTCTTTAGCCTTATCTCGTACTCCTATCTGTCTTAATTCTATTCTTGTTTTATAAATAGAGGCAAGTTCACGCGCTAATTCTCTAAAATCAATCCGATTTTCAGCATAAAATTGAAATACCAATTGATCTCTATCAAGCGTATAATAAGCATCCATTATATGCATTTTTAATTGATATTTTTTGGCTAAATAGTTACATTTTTTCAACGCTATTTTAGCATCTTTTAAATTGTTAGTATGATTATAATAATCTCTCTTTGTAGCAATTTTTTTTATTTTAAGTAATGGTTTGTCCAATTTTGTTTCATCAATTTGATGAATAGTAGTTGCTACTTTAGCTAGTCTGATTCCTTTGTTAAATTCTACTAAAACATTTATTCCTTTTTTCAATTTAAAACCATTGGTATTATAATATGTAATATTACCATCTTTAACAAAGGTAACTCCTACTATTTCAGTCATTATCTCACCACCTATCTTGTCAAACTTATGACTAATTTATCAAGTAATAAATTTATATTAGCATTACTAAAAATTCTTTTTTTCAAATCTAAAACTATTTTAATTTTTTTAGTTAATTCAATTATATTATTATTTTGAACTAATTGTTCTATTTCTTTTTTATCAAATATTTCTAGTTTTCTATTTAATAAATAATTTAAACAGTCTTTATAAAAGAATATCATAAAATCAAATAAAAATAAACATTCTTCTTTGGTTTTAACATAGTCACCTAATATTTTATTGGTTAAAATAATTGTTTCTTCTTTTTTATTTTGCATAGCATTTATAAATTTTAAATACTGTTTAGTTTTTTCTAACAATATATCATCATCAGTATCTACATTAAAGTAAAATCTAACTTTATCTAAAAAATTATTATCACCTAATAGTGTCTCTTTATTTAATGGTATTATTTGACAGCGGGACATAATTGTTTCCATCATTTGATAAATATTAGATGTAATTAAAATGGCAATTATATTTTCTTCTGGTTCTTCTAAAAATTTTAACATAGAATTGGCGGCTTCCACATTCAATCTTTCCGCCTGATTTATTATATATACTCTTTTACTAGATTGAACGGCAGTTTTACTAAATTCTTTTTGTAAGTTTTCTAATTGTCCTTTCTTTATCCACAAACCATCAGGCTCTATTATTTTTAATTCGGAAAAACTGTTATTATCTATTTGTGTACATTGAACACAATTCTGACAATTTGCTTTGTTTACATAATGGTTTTCACACAAAATAGCTTTAGCAAACGCTAAGGCTATTTTAATAGCATTAGGATTATCATTACTTTCAATAAGGTAAGCATGGTTTAATTGATTTTTTTTCAAAGAATTTATCAATATTGTTGTGGCAATATTCTGCGTACTTAAATATTCTTCTAACATACAACCTCCTAAAAAACTATAATGTGAATAAATATTAAAGATAACAAAGCGGGAAAACCTAACATACTAATAGCTAAAATTGTAATTATATTTATTGGTATAATTACATTTAATGGCGCTGCTAAAATATTATAACCATAAATTAAAAAACCACTAAAGACTATTCTTTTAAAAAAACTATAACATTTTTTTATCATTTTTATCACCTTACAATAATGTATGGCTTTATTTTTATTTTATGAAATGTCTTGTCTATCTTCAAAGGCCATTTCTAAAGTCAATGAATCTAAATATTCCATTTCCACTCCAAGTGGTACACCATGGGCTATTTTTGTGACTTTTATTGGCATACCTTCTAATAACTTAGAAATATAAAGAGCGGTTGTTTCGCCTTCAATACTTGGTTTAATTGCTATTATAACTTCTTTAAAATTTCCGTCTTTAATTCTATCCATTAAAGAGTTTATATTGATATCATCTGGTGTTATTCCATCAATTGGGGATATTAGTCCTCCTAAAACATGATAAAGTCCATTATATTTTCCTAGTTTTTCAAAAAGTATTATATTTTTTGGTTCTTCGACAATACACATTGTTGTTTGATCACGTTGTTCAACATTCTTGCATATTTCGCATAAGTCTCCTTCTGATAAATGATTACAAATACGACAATTTTTTACTTTTTGTTTCACATTTTTTAATGATTCGGAAAAAACATTTAATATATCTTCATCCATATCTAAAGTGGCTAAAGCCAGTCTTTCAGCGGATTTTTCACCAATTGATGGCAATTTTTTAAAACACTCAATTAAATTGTTTATAATTGATGGATATTTCATTAGAATAATCCCGGCATTCCTTTAGTATATTTACCTAATTTTTGTTCTGTTTCTTGTTCAATTTGTTTCATACAATCATTAACGGCAACCATTATCATATCTTCAAGCATTTCAATATCATCTTTTGACATTTCTTCACTATCAATATCTACTTTAATTATTTCTTTATTTCCTTTAGCTGTCACTGTTACTATTGATGATTTACCAATAAATTCTTTATTTTCAATTTCTTTTTGTTCCTCTAACATTTTCTTTTGTAAATTTTGGGCTTGTTTTAACATTGCTTGCATATTCATTTTTCATTCCTCATTTCTATAAATATTCTATTATTTCTCCAAACATTTCTTCTAATTCATCTTTTTCTTCTTTGGATTCATCTATAATTTTAGGTTCTTCCATGTATGTATATTGTCTTTTTTTGGAGTTAAATTCTGTTTTTATTGTTTCCCATTCTTCTTTGGTTACGGCAATTGTTTTATATGTCTTATCAAAATAATCTTTTAACATTTTATCAATTTTTATTATATTTTCATTAAATTGATTACTATCTCTTTCATTGGAAAATACAAAAATCATATTTTCATTTCCCAACGCTCTTAAGTCTCCGTCAATTACCATAGAAGCGTATTCACTATAATCCGGATTTATTATAAGTGATCTTATTTCATCTATCCTATCTTTAAATATCTTAAATTCGTTTTTGTTAAAATTACACAAAGTGTTATTTACTCTTATTTCCTTTAATAATTTTGTATCAAAAGATACGTTTTTTTGGGAAATATTATTTTCTTTTTTAATAGGTATTTCCCGAATTGGTTCAGTTTTTTCTTCTGGTTTTATATTATCTTCTATTTCTACTTTTTTAATATCTATTTTTTCATTTTTTGTTTGTATTATTTCTATTAAAGCCATTTCAAATATAATTCTTGCATGATTCGTTTTTTTCATTTCCGGAATTATATTATTAAAATTATTTAAATATTGAAATACAAGTTTGGTATCAAATTGTTTAGCAATATCATTATAAATATCTAAATCATAGTTTAATGTTTTAAAATAGTCAGGTACATTTATCAATAAAAGTATGTTTCTTAAAAATAAAATAATTTCTTCAGTTAGTTTAATAAAACTTTTTCCTTTTTTATCAAAAGTATCAATCAGTTCAAAAGCATTTTTATAATCTTGTTCTAATATACTATGAATAAAATTTTTCAACTCAAGTTGCGGTATGGTACCATTTATTTCATGTACATCTTCTTCTTTTATTTCTTCTGAAGAAAAAGCTATAACTTGATCCAATATACTTAATGCATCTCTCATACAACCATCAGATAATCTAACAATTTCATTTAAAGCATTTTCTTCTATTTTAACATTTTCCAATTTTGATATTTTTTCTAAGTATGGATACATATCTTCATAAGATATTTTTTTAAAATCAAATCTTTGACATCTTGATAAAATAGTTGCGGGTATTTTATGGGGTTCAGTAGTTGCCAAAATAAATATTATGTGATTTGGTGGTTCTTCTAATGTTTTTAATAAAGCATTAAATGCACCAGTTGTTAACATATGTACTTCATCAACAATGTATATTTTATATTTCCCAGTTGATGGGACTAAATTAACTTTATTTCTTATTTCTCTTATTTCATCTACTCCATTATTAGAGGCAGCATCAATTTCTAATATATCAATTGCTTGATGATCTTTTATTTGTTTACAACTTAAACAATTTTCACAAGGTATTCCATCTTTTAAATCAAGGCAATTTACTGTTTTGGCCAATATTTTAGCAATACTTGTTTTTCCTGTTCCCCTAGGTCCTGTAAATAAATAAGCATGGTTTAAAGAATCATTATTTATTGCATTCTTTAAAGTCTGAACTATTACTTTTTGTCCTACAACTTGTTCAAAGTTTTGGGGTCTATATTTTCTATATAATGTTTGATACATTTAATCACCTCGATTTATATATATTATATCATTTCACATCAAAATAAGCCTATTAAATAGTTTATATTTAATAATTTATTTCAATGTTCCACGTGAAACTTTATTTTATTTATTACTTCAATGTTCCACGTGAAACTTTATTTTATTTATTA
>CANQHO010000092.1 GCA_947623815.1 uncultured Bacilli bacterium
CGGATAAAAGTTACCCCGGGGATAACAGGCTGATACCACCCAATAGTTCACATAGACGGTGGTGTTTGGCACCTCGATGTCGGCTCGTCGTATCCTGGAGGTGTAGTCGCTTCCAAGGGTTGGGCTGTTCGCCCATTAAAACGGCACGCGAGCTGGGTTCAGAACGTCGTGAGACAGTTCGGTCCCTATCCGTCGTGGGCGTAGGAAAATTGAGGAGAGCTGTTCCTAGTACGAGAGGACCGGAATGGACATACCTCTGGTGTATCTGTTGTCACGCCAGTGGCAGTGCAGAGTAGCTATGTATGGAATGGATAACCGCTGAAAGCATCTAAGCGGGAAGCCAACTTCAAGATGAGTTTTCCCATTTTTTATAAAGTAAGATCCCAGAAAGACTATCTGGTTGATAGGCTGGAGGTGGAAGCATGGCGACATGTTGAGCTGACCAGTACTAATAGATCGAGGATTTAATCATTGTTATTTGATTATTGAATGAGAACCACGTTATCTAAGTTTTCAGAGAATTATTATTTTAAATAGGTGATGATGGCAAAGAGGATACACCTGTTCCCATCCCGAACACAGAAGTTAAGCTCTTTTACGCCGACAATAGTGTAAGCGAAGATAGGAAGTTGCCTATTTTTTTTTGTTTATTTTTTAAAATGCTTGCCCTAATTTTTTTTTTTTATTATAATTAAAATGGTGATATAAATGGAATATAAAATAACAACAAAAAGTGAATTAGAAACAGTGGAAATTGCCCAAAATTTTGAATCTGAAAAATTCCCCAATATGGTTATTTGCCTAGATGGTGAATTGGGAAGTGGAAAAACAGTATTTACCAAAGGAATTGCCGATGCTTTAGGAATTAAAGATACAATTACTTCACCGACCTTTCCTATTATTAAAGAATATGATGGTGAATTACCTCTTTACCATATGGATGTATATCGATTAGATGGTAATACCGAAGGAATAGGTATTGAGGAGTATTTTAACAAAGGTGGCGTTGTAGTTATTGAATGGTCTGATACGATTAAAGACATTTTACCTGATGAATACTTACATATAAGATTTAAGATTATGGGAGAAAATACAAGAGTACTTATTTTAGAACCTCATGGTAGTAAATATGAAGATTTATGTGAGGCTGTATTATGATTTCTCTTTTTTTAGATACTAGTAGTGTTACTTATACAATAGCGTTAATTAAAAATGATAATATTATATATGAAAAAAACGGCGAAAGTTATAATAGACTATCCGATATAATTTTGTCCGAAATTGACAGTGCTTTAAAGAATGCTAATCTATCAATTCAAGATATTGATAGATTATATGTTGTTAATGGACCGGGTTCTTTTACGGGTATAAGAATAGGTTTAACATTTGCTAAGATTGTTGCCTACGCTTTAAAAAAAGAATTGGTATTGCTTTCTAAATTAGAAATGCTCGCAACCATTGAAAATTCTCAAGAAATTATAGTACCTTTAATAGATGCTAGAAGAGGATATGTATATGGGGCTATCTATGATAAAAATGGTAATAATTTATTAAAAGATCAATATATATACTTAGATGAATTATACGATTTATGTAAAAAATATGACGATGTTGTTTATGTTTCTGAAGAAAACATTGAAAAGTTATCAACAATTAGGCCAAAATTTGATATAATTAGGCTTATTAAGCGTCATAATGAAGTTGTTAGTAATGTTCATACTTGTAAACCTAATTATTTAAAAAAGACGGAAGCAGAAGAAAAAAATGATAAGAGAAATTAGTGATGAAGAAATTATTGAAATTATTACTTGGATAAAAGATAAGTTTGGCTTTTTAGTTACTAAACATCCATTTTTAAAAATTTTAATTTATGAGCAGGAAGAAAAAATAGGTTTTTTAGCGTATGATTTAATTTATGATCGGATAGAAATAGAATATATAGGAACTTTACCTAATTATCAAAATAAACATATTGCTACAAAATTATTAACTTATTTATTTGAAAAAGAAACTTCGGTTTTAAATACTACTTTAGAAGTGGATACGAATAATAAAATAGCTATAAACTTATATCAAAAATTTGGTTTTAAAATTGTTACTATCAAAAAGAATTATTATTCAAAATCTGACGCTTATTATATGATGAGGAAGTGATTATGTGGATACTTACATTTTATCTATTGAATCTAGTTGTGATGAAACAAGTATGGCTATTGTTAAAAATGGTTGTATAGATATAGCAACAGTTGTTTTATCACAAATGAATACTCATGCGAATTATGGCGGGGTAGTTCCTGAAATAGCCAGTAGAATGCATGTAGAAAGTATTACAATTGTTTTAGAAGAACTATTAACCAAAGCCGGTATGACTATCGATAAAATAGATGCTATTGCGGTAACTTATGGACCGGGTTTAATAGGTTCATTACTAATTGGTTTGACGGCGGCTAAAACATTGGCGTATATATATAAAAAACCTTTAGTGCCTGTCCATCATATTGCTGGTCATATATATGCTAATAATTTAAATAAAAAAATGGAATTTCCTTTAATTGCTTTAGTAGTTAGTGGTGGTCATACAGAACTTGTTTATATGAAAGAACATTATTCTTTTAAAAAAATTGGTGGTACTTTAGATGATGCTGTTGGGGAAGCCTATGACAAGGTTGCTAGAGTACTGGATTTATCTTATCCTGGTGGACCGGTAATTGATAATTTAGCCAGCACCGGTACCGATCAATATGACTTACCTATTCCTTTAAATGACCACAGTTTTAATTTTAGTTTTAGTGGGTTAAAAAGCGCTGTTATAAATTTAAAACATAATGAAGAACAAAGAGGAAATATGGTTAATAAAAATAATTTAGCCACTTCTTTTCAAAATAGAGTAATTGAAATTTTAAGCAAAAAAACCATGAATGCTTTAAAAGAATATCAAGTAAATAATTTAATAATTGCCGGTGGAGTATCGGCTAATAAAGGACTTAGAAATAAAATGGATAAATTATGTGAAGAAAATAATATTAACTTATCATATCCGGATTTTAAATATTGTACAGATAATGCAACTATGATTGGGGCGGCTGGTTATTATGCTTATAAGTTAGGAAGAAGAGCAGATTTGAATTTAAAGGCTGAAGCAACCTGTAATTTAGAATGAAAATAAGAAACATTTTGTTTCTTATTTTTGGTTATCAATAATTAAACCTTTGTAATATTTCCAAGCAATAATTCTAAATGCTAATTTATCGATTAAATCTTCACTGATAGTATTGTTATTTAAACCATCTTTAATTTCATTAAAACTTTGTTGGTAATCAGAAGTAATAATTAAATCATTACCGGCTAAAATAGCCTTTAAAGTGGTATTTTCAATTTTAGATAAAGCACTCATACTTATATCATCAGTCATGATTATACCCGTGAAATTTAAGTCTTTTCTAAGAATATTGTGTACACTTGGAGATAGGGAAGCCGGATTGTTGGAATCAATGTTAGTAACGGTGTTATGATTTACTAAAATTGCTTCGGCTAAAGCGTCAATTCCCGCTTTGAAAGGTGGTAGATCTTGATTTTTAATTTCATCATAACTTCTATCGTCAGTTGCACTATTCACATGAGTATCATCATTATTGCCATATCCGGGGAAATGTTTTAATGTATAAGATACTTTTGACCCTTTACTAGTTTCAATCACTGTTTTAGCGTATTCACTGGTCAATTCGGTATTTTCTCCTAAAGTTCTTGGATACATATAAGCACTACTTTTAGTTGCTACATCGACAACTGGGGCAAGATTTAAATTAAGACCTAAAGAAGATAATAAGTCACTTTTTTGAATAGTATCTTGCTTTATGGCTGGGAAACCTCCTAAAGCATATAATTCTTGCGGTGATAAAAATTTGTCTTTGGCTAGTTTTTTATTACTACTTACTCTAACAACCGTTCCCCCTTCTTCATCAACGGCCGTTAAAATTGGTATTTTACTAACTTTTTGTAAAGAGTTAATCATATTTATAACTTCATTTTTGTCTTTATCTTTGAAATCTTTTTCAAAAAATATATATCCACCAAATTGTTTTTCTTTAAGAATATTTACACCATCTTTGTCAGGATATCTAACTAATAATAATTGATTTATTTTTTCATCTAAAGTCATAGTTTGAAGTTTTTGGTAAGCCATCGAATAGAAATCTTTAAAAATACCATTGTCATTTAATTCAGTTGTTAAGTTGTTATCACTGGTCGCTTTTTTATAATTTACCATATCGATAATTTTACAACTTTTACAACTTTGGTCATTATTAAATAAACCCGTATATTTTACGACAATAGTATCACCGGCATTAGCCTCAAAAGAGTCTTTAGTATTGATATTATATATAATGTCATTATTATCTTGAACTAAAATATCATCACCTTTGGTACTTAAAACAGTTACGGTTATAGACTTAAAATCATTTTTATCTTTGGTTATAAAATAAGTAATACTACCTATTAAAATTAAAAATAAAATAAAACTACAGCATATTATATTTTTCTTCATCTTATCACCTTGTATTATCATTATAGCATTTTTTTATCAAAATATGACATTGAAAAAAAATATAATAATGTAGTATAATTTAAATATAGGAAAGAGGGATAATATGGAAAAATCAAAAGTATATTTTACAAAAGATATTAGTAGTGAGGGTTTGATTAAAATTTTTGATGCTTTAAATACTGACTTAAAAGGGAAAGTGGCCGTTAAAATATCAACGGGAGAACCAGGTGGTCACAACTTTTTAAATCCAAATCTAATTAAAGGGTTAGTAAATAAATTAAATGGAACTATAGTAGAATGTTTGACCGCATATCGTGGTAAAAGATTTGATGTTGAAAGTCATTATCAAGCCATTAAAGATCATGGTTTTATGGATATAGCCCCTTGTGATATTATGGATGAAGAAGGGGCTATGGAAATACCTATTAATGGTGGTAAGCATTTACAAGGAAAAAATATTGTTGGAACTCATTTAAAAAATTATGATTCAATGTTGATGTTATCACATTTTAAAGGTCACGCTATGGGTGGTTTTGGCGGAGCCTTAAAAAATATGAGTATTGGAGTTGCTTCTAAAGCCGGAAAATCGTGGATTCATAGTGTAGGTATAACGGCTGATCCTGATGAAATGTGGGGCCATATAGATGATCAAGATGGCTTTTTGGAAAGTATGGCTGAAGCCGATAAAGCCGTAGTAGATTTTTTTGGAAAAGAAAATATGGCTTATATAAATGTAATGAATAATATTTCTATCGATTGCGATTGTGATTCTAATCCTCATGATCCAGAAATGGCTGATATTGGTATATTTGCTTCGCTAGATCCAGTGGCTCTTGACCAATGTTGTTATGATGAAATTATGAATTCTAATGATTCTGGTAAACAATCATTAGTAAATAGGATGGAAGAAAAACACGCTATTCATACCGTTGAAGAAGCGGCTAATTTGGGTATTGGTTCTAGAGAATATGAAGTTATAAATATTGACTAAATTATGCTTTTATTAAAAGAAAAAGAACTTGATAAAATAATTAAATTAAGGGCTTATGACAATTTAATATCTGAAAAATATGGCTTAGATTTAAAAGAAGAAGATATAAAATCATTTTTAAATTATCCAGATATTTTTTGGGAATTTATGCTTCCTAGAACAAAATACTTAAATAATTATATTTTATATAGAGAATTTTATGGAGTATATCCTAAGTTTGATACCAACAATAGTTTAATTGATATCAAAGTAATAATACCAAAGACAATTAACTTAGCCACGGCTTTAATTAGTGTTCATGAATATAAACATGCTTATGATTTATATAACATATTAGGTACTAAGTTATTTAAAGAAGATATATTTTACGAAAATGAAGCATTAAAAAAAGAACAACAATTTATAAAATATTATTTAAAAAAATAAGACTTGAATTTAGTCTTATTTTTTAGGATCAATTAAAATTTTAATTGAATCAGATGTACCACAAGTCAATTCTTCAAAAGATGCTTGTACTTCTTCTAAACTAACTATTTTAGACATGAATTTCATAACATCGATTTGTTTATTGGCCATTAAATCAATACAAGTTTGGAATTCTTCTTTAGTATAAGCAATTGCTCCTTTTATAGTGATTTCACTCATGACAGCAGATACTGTTGGTACTGTAATAGGTGCTAAAGCAACTCCAACAAGAACGACAAGTCCGCCTGGCCTAGTACACATAATAGCGCTACTTACGGCTTGAGAATTTCCACAACATTCAATAACCTTATCAAATCCATCTACTGTTTTACTAGTTGCATTTTTTACAAAATTTTCATCTTTGGCATCAAACCATTCATCTGCTACTCCAAGTTCAATGGCTTTTTTTCCTCTGGCTTCATTAGTTTCTGAAATAGCCACATAACTAGCCCCTTCTTTTTTCGCAAACATGGCTGATACTAAACCAATAATTCCTCCCCCGACAACTAATACTTTTTCACCAACTTTAATATCTGCTAAGTGAATAGCATGTAGGCCAACTGCCGTAGGTTCAACCATAGCTCCTTCTTCATCACTGACACTATCTGGTACTTTCATAATCATGTCTGACCTGACAGCCAACCTCGGGGCATAAGCACCAGAATTAGTTAATGATAATCCTGTCGCATAAGTCCAAGTTTCTTTACAATATTGTGGATTACCAGTTAGACAAGCATGACATTTTCCACAAGGAGAAATTGGTAAAGCGGTAACGCGATCACCGACATTTAAATCGGGATGATTACCTTTATCTACTACCGTTCCACAAAATTCGTGACCCATGACAAGACCGACTGGTTGCCCAATGTCCCAATAGTGAATATCGGAACCACAAATACCGGCTTTTTTTACGTCAACTACAACACTACCGTTAGTTGATACAGGTTCTTCTTTGTCTGTTACTTCAAATTTTTTTACATCTTTAATTGCAACACATTTCATTTTACTACCTACTTTCCAATTTAATTATAGCATGTTTTGTAAACAATGAGTCAAAAATTAAAAAAACTTTACATTTTAAATGACAAATTGATAGTTAATTGACTTTATATAAAAACCTTTATATAATTGAGATAGAAAAAGGTGATTTTTTGAAAAAAATAATTGTAATAGTTATGCTTTTACTAGTAAGTGGTTGTAGTAATAAATCAACTTTTAATGAAGATGTAAATAGTTCAATTAAAAATGACAAGGAAGAGGATAAAGTGAACAATTTAGATGAAATAGAAAAAACTATGAATATAAAAATAGGAAATGAAAAATATACTGTTATTTTAGAAGATAATGAAACTACTAAAAAATTACTTCAAATGTTGCCATTAACTTTACCAATGGAAGAATTAAATGGCAATGAAAAATATTATTATTTAGATGAAACTTTACCTAGTAACCCTAATAATTTAAAAAAAATCAATAAAGGTGATATAATGCTTTATAACAATAATTGTTTAGTAATTTTTTATAAAAGTTTTGAAACTACATATAAATATACTAAAATAGGAAAAATTGAAAATCCAGATAATTTAGATAAAATAGTCGGAAAAGGTAATATTGATATTACCTTTGAACAATAGAGAAAGGAAGATAAAATGTCTTTAAAAAATCGCAAAAGTTTAATTATTTATTTTAGTCGGGCTGATGAAAATTACGCCGTAGGATATGTCGATAAAGGAAATACGGAAGTGGTCGCTGAATATATTCAAGAACTTACCAATGCCGATATGATAAAAATAGAACCGGCAATACCTTATTCTAAAGATTACGCTACTTGTTTAGAAGAATCTAAAGAAAGACAGAATAGCCATAATGCTTTAATTGTAAATAAAATTGGCGATATATCTTCATACGAAGTAATATATATTGGGGCTCCTGTTTATTGGTCGTATATGCCAGAAGAAATGGTAACGGCTTTAAAAGGTATCGATTTTAATAATAAAATTATCAGAGTTTTTACAACTCACGAAGGATCGGGATTAGGTAGTATTTTAAATCAAATAAAAGAAATATGTTTAAATGTTAATATATTAGATGCTTTAGCAATCCAAGGTTCTTTAGTTAAAAAATCTAAAAATAAAGTGGAAGAATGGGTATAAAATGATCGACGTAACTAAAAATTCACAATTTGCAGTAGGAACAGATATTGTATTTATTCCTAAAATGCAAAAAACTATAGAAGAAAATCCCAATTTTGTAAATAAAATATTTACAGAAAAAGAAATAGAAATAGCTAAAAAAATAAAAGTCCCATATAATTTTTATGCGACTAGATTTGCGGCTAAAGAAGCCATAATAAAAGCAACTAATGGGTTATATGATTTTAAAGAAATAGAAATACTTAAAGGTAATAGTGGCGAACCGATACCAACTATAATAGGTCATTTAGAATATGAAATAAAACTATCTCTTTCTTATGACAACGATTACGCTACTTCATTTTGTATAGTACAAAAAAAATAACGATGACAAGTCGTTATTTTCTAGTTTGAATCAACTTTGATTTAGTCATATCAAAGCCGCTTGTTATGAAGTTTTCTTTCTTCATATGATCATATACTTAATAAAAACAAGATCTTTTACAAGACATTCTTATTGCTATTTATATAATAAAATATAAATAAAAGATGATAATAAATAAACATTTATATAAATATAAAGTAGATTTACTATAATCTATTGCAATATTTTTTTATTAAGTAACTTTATTATAAGGCATATTTTTCTAAATTTCAATACTTTTTGATAAATTTTTACAAATTTCTTAAATTTCACACATTTATCAACCAATACATGATATAATAATACATAGAATAGGAGGATGTGCATGAAAGAAGAAATTGAAAAAAAATTGATTGAAAAAACTGCTAAAGTATTAGGGGTAGATGCAAGTACTCTATCCGGTGATACTAATATCAAAACAGATATTGATTTAAAAAGCCTAGAAATGGCCGGAATCATATCACAATTTGAAGAAGAATATGATTGTTATATAAAATACACAGAATTGATGCATGCTAATACTATCAGTGAATCAGCAGAAATAATTGCAAAACAAATAGAAGGATAAAAAGGAAGAAGGAAAAAGATGAAAGAAGAAAAAAAACCAATTGAAAATGAATTATCACTACCGAGAGAAATGCCTAAAAGAGATGAAAAAATAGTAAATGTAAAATATCCCGATGGGACAAGCTGTGATGTTATATTTACTAAAATGACTCAACCAATACCTAAAGAAGAATTTGCGAAAATACCAAGAGAAGAAGCCATGAACTATTGTATTGAAGTGCCAATAGAAACTAAAGAATACTATGTTGATGATGAAAAAAGAGTAATTTGCTTACAAGATAGACCGGTAAAAATGCGGGATGGTGTTACTATTTATGCGGATATTTATATTCCAGCCACCGCTTTAAAAACTCCGGTGCCACTAATTATTAGTTGGTCTTTCTTTGGTAAACAACCATGGCATCAACCAGTTCAAATATTTAGACCAATGGGTGTACCGACTGGTGCCGTATCAAAAGTTTGTAAATTTGAATCTTCTGATCCCCTTTATTGGTGTTACCAAGGTTATGCGGTTGCCAATGTCGATCCAAGAGGTATAGGTAACAGTGAAGGTGACCAACAACAATTTGGTACTCAAGAAGGAAGAGATGGATATGACTTTATCGAATGGGCTGCAAAAGAAAAATGGTGTAATGGAAAAATTGCTTTATTTGGAAACTCTGGAGTTGCTATGAGTCAATGGCGAATTGCCGCTGAACAACCACCACACTTAGTATGTATTGCTCCTTGGGAAGCAACCGGAGATCAATATCGTGAAAGTATTATGGAAGGTGGAATACCAGGATTTTTTGGAGGTTCAATAGTTATTGCCGCCCAAGGAAAAGGGTATATAGATAATACAGTGGCAATGGCCAAAAAAGAACCTTATGTAACTAGTCCTTATTGGCAAGACAAAATTCCTCATTTTGAAAAAATCAATATTCCAGTTTATACAACTTGTAATTGGAATCATTTCCATTTAAGAGGAAGTTGGGAAGGATTTAAAAATATTAAATCTAAAAAGAAATGGATGCGTTGTCACCAAGTATTTGAATGGCCAGATACATATAATTCTAAATGGTTACAAGATTTAAAATTATTCTTTGATCGTTATTTGAAAGGTATATATAACGGTTGGGAATTAACTCCAAAAATTCGGATGGAAGTAATGGATGCTTTTGAATATCCTTATCAAACTAATCGTCCAGAAAATGAATGGCCACTAGCTAGAACCAAATATAAAAAATTATATTTAAATGCCAGTACTCATAAATTAGGCGATGCACCAGTTAAAAATGCTAGCAGTGTAAGTTATGATGGAGAAAAAGGATTAACTACTTTTGAATATACTTTTAGAAAAGATACCGAACTTACTGGTTACATGAAACTTAGAATGTATGTAGAGGCTAAAGGTCATGATGATATGGATTTATTCATAACCATTAAAAAATTATCTACTAAAGGAGAAGAATTGCCAGTTACTATTTTTGGTAGTGAACGTCATCCTGGGGCTTGGGGAAAACTTCGAGTATCTGCTAGACACTTAGATGAAGAAAAATCAACTGAATATCAACCAGTTCATACTCATGATAGAACTGAAAAATTAAAACCAGGAGAAATTGTTCCTGTCGATATCGAAATATGGCCTATTTCTAGAATGTGGCATAAAGGCCAAAAATTACAATTACAAATTGCAGGAAGATACATTCGTGATGAATGGTTTGAACCACTAGTTTGGTTCCCAGATAATAAAGGAGAACATGTCATTCATACCGGTGGTAAATATGAATCATATTTATTAGTTCCAGAAATACCTCCAAGATATGAAGATGGGGATTACATTTATAGATAGGAGGTTTACATGAATTTAATTGATACTGTAAAAGCTAAGGCTAAGGCCAATCCTTGTAAGGTGGCCTTTCCTGAAGCCAATGATGAAAAAATGGTAAAGGCTATTGATGAAGTATCTAAAGAAAAGTATTGTGATGTTTTAATAGTAGGTCATTTAGATGAAGTAAAGACATTGTGTCAAAAGAACAAGATCGATGATTCTAAATGGCAATATATTGATCCTAATGATGAACAGTATAAAGAAAAAGTATTAACTAAATATTTAAAATTACCTAATATTATTTATGGGGAAAAATCGTTGAGAAGAAGAATGAATGACCCTTTATATTTGGCTTTAATGATGGAAGCCATCGATGAAGTTGATGTAACTTTTGCGGGAATAAATAGTGCTACGGGAGATATTATTTATGCCGCCCAGACGATTGTTGGTTTGAAATCCGAACTAGAAGTCGCCTCATCAGTGGGAATAGCCGAATTACCTAATTATACATTTGCGGATGGTGGTAATTTAATTGCGGTAGGGGATTGTGCTGTATGTACCAATCCATCGGCTTCTGAATTAGCCAGTATCGCTATAAGTACTTGTGAAACAATTAGTTCCGTAACTGGTTGGGAACCGCGATGTGCCCTTTTATCTTACTCAACTGATGGTTCAGGAAATGGTGAGTTAGTAGAAAAAGTAAAAACTGCGGTTAAAATTGCGCAAGAAAGAAGACCGGATTTAAAAATAGATGGAGAATTTCAATTAGATTCAGCCATTGTGCCAGAAATTGCTTTGAAAAAAGTAAAAAGAGAAAGTGAAGTAGCAGGTAAAGCCAATATTTTAATTTTTCCCGATTTAAATGCCGGTAATATCGGAGTTAAACTTATTCAACAATTTGGTTCAGCCGATGCTTATGGACCACTTCTTCAAGGTTTTAAAAAGATTTGTAGTGATTGTTCTAGAAGTGCTCCCGTATCGGAATTAGTAGGTAATATTTTATTTTCTATTGTTAGAGCAGGAGATTTAAAAAATGAAAAAAAATAGTTATCGTGTTTTAGCCATAAATCCTGGTTCTACAAGTACTAAAATTGGGGTCTTTGATGATGATAATTGTGTATTTAAAGTTAATATTGAACATACCGATGAAGAATTAAAAAAATTCAAAGAAATATCTGATCAAAGAGAATTTCGCCTTAATACTTTATTAAAAGTTTTAAAAGAAAATAATATTGATATAAAAACTATCGATGCTTTTTCTGGTCGGGGTGGTTCTTTAGAATGTTGTGAAGGTGGAACATATTTAATTAACGATTTAATGTATAGTGATGCTAAATCAATGCGAATTGTAAAACATCCATCTGCTTTGGGAATAGTACTGGCTAAAGATTTAGGAGATAAATATCAAAAGAAAGCCTTTTGTGTTAATCCTCCTGATGTTGATGAATTTAATATTGAAGCAAGAATTACGGGTATTCCGGGTATTTATCGGGAAAGTAGAATTCATGCTTTAAATCAAAAAGAAATAGCGATTAGATATGCTAAAAAAGTAAAGAAAAATTATGAAGATTTAAATTTGATTATTTGTCATGCTGGAGGAGGAATATCAGTAGCGGCTCATAACCATGGCCGTATGATTGATTGCAATGATATTGTAAATGGTGATGGACCGATGGCTCCTAATCGAAGTGGATTTATTCCGGCTAAACCGTTAATCAATATGTGTTTTAGTAAAGACTATACGGAACAACAAATAAAGGCTTTTATCAATAAGAATGGTGGAATAATGGCTCATCTTGGTACTGCTGATATAAAAGAAGTTACTAAAATGATTGCGGAAGGTAACAAAAAAGCCAAAATAATATATGATGCGATGATTTATCAAATTGCTAAACAAATTGGCGCTATGTATGTAGCCTTGAAGTGTAATTGTAGTGCTATTATATTAACAGGTGGAATTGCCAATGATGAATATTATATTAAAAAACTAAAAAAGTATATTGGAAAACTTACCAAAGTTGAAATAATGCCAGGTGAGTTTGAATTAGAGGCTTTATCAGCCGGAGCAATTCGGGTTTTAACAGCTAAAGAAAAGCCTAAAAATTATACAGGAAAACCAGTTTTTAAAGGTTTATAAGGAGGAGTATGAAGGAAAAAGATATAGTAAAGCAACTATTACCGGGAGTTGTAGTTGGTTTGATTTTAGGTTTTATTTTAGTAAATTTAGTTGGAGTCAATGATAAAGATGTCATACCTAATTACATTGGTGGGGCTATGTGCTGTTTAGTACCAACTTTATTAAATTGTATGATTGTATTAAATGGAACTGCTAAAACTCTAAAAAGGAAATTATCTTTAAAAGATGCTTTTATTAGATCGATGCCCTTTTTTATAATTGCCGCATTTGTTGGACTATTTGTAGTAGCAGTAATTGTTGAAAAGGTAATTGGTATTGATACTAGAACTATAACAGTTTTTCAAACGGCAATTTATCAATCTATTTTAGGAGTTATTGTTTCAACTATATTTGCTTTTATAGCGTTAAAAAAATATGAAAAAGATGTTAAATATACTAAAAGATAAAAATATTAAAACGGGTTAAAAAATAACTCGTTTTTAAGTTTATTTAGTTGTTTAAAAACATTTTATATATTATAATAAATTTAGAGAGGAGTAAAAAAGATGAAAAAAATTAGTATGTTATTTTTGTGTTTATTGACAATGATTTTAATTTCTGGTTGTGATACCGAAGACAAAGTTCAAACTTTGATTTGTAAGAATACAGAAACTGATGATGGGATGAGTATTGAACAAGTAATTTCTATGACTTATAAAAATGATAAGTTGCAACGTATGACTATGGAAGCCAATACTAAGATTACTGATTCTGATGTGAAAGAAAATTGGGATGAATTTAAAAAATCAATGGATGAACAAAATAAGGAGTTTAATAAAGATGGGGTTAGTTTAAAAGTTGAAAAAAATGATCAAGACTATGAATACAAAACTATTTTAGATGTCGATATCGAAAATGCCAGTGATGAAGTATTAGAAGAACAAGGATTAGGAGATTTAAAAAATGACAATAGTACTTTAAAAAGTAGTAAAGAAGCTGCTGAAAAAGATGGAGATACTTGTGAAGTAAAATAAACGATAATTGTTAGTAAAAAATATACTTGAATTATACTAGCAATTGGTTATAAAGTTATATATAATAAAGAAATTATCACTTTAATTTGATAATTTTTTAATTTGTTTTAAAATTTATTGACAGTATAAACGTATGTATGCTATGGTGAATATACTGATATGTTTAAAAATCAATAATTACTTAGGAATTTTTTGTTTTATTTTAAATGAAGGTTAAAATAAATTATAAAATAAATAGTAAATATAGGAGTGTGATATAAATGTTTCAAATATTAAAAATTATTATACCAATAATTTGTGTAGTAGGAATTATCTATATAATTTTAATCAAAAATAAATATCAAAATGATAAAGCATCTTTATTAAAAGAAAATATAATTAAATACTTTCAAGATAATAATATTACGAGTTTAGAAACAGGAATTAAAACCAAAGACTTGCCAAAAGAAATAGCTAAAAATCCTTATTTGTTAATGATGGTTCAGGATAAAACTTTAATTTTTAAAAAAGGAAAATATTATTTGAATAAATAATCAAATTATAAGTATATAATAGTTGATAAAATAAAAAAATAACTGTAAACTAAGTTTAAATTAACCTAGAAAGGAGAAAATAATGAAATTAGATAATTTGAAAGATTTAATCTTATATCAAAGTGAAAATACCAATAAAACTATTGAAGTTTTATATGATAATGAAGATTTTTGGTTAACTCAAAAAACTATGGGAGAACTATTTAATGTTAAGCCTAACACAATTAGTTATCATTTAAATGAAATATATGAGTCAAAAGAATTGATAAAAAATTCAACTAATCGAAAAATTCGACAAGTTCGAAAAGAAGGAAATCGTAACGTTGAAAGGGAGTATGACTTTTATAGTCTAGATGCTATAATTGCAGTCGGTTATCGGGTTAATTCAAAGGAAGCAACAGACTTTAGAATATGGGCAACTAATACTTTAAAAGAATATATTAAAAAAGGATTTGTATTAAATACTGAATTATTAAAAAATGGACCAAAATTTGGTAAAGATTACTTTGATGAATTACTAGTTAAAATTAAAGAAATTAGAGCAAGTGAAAGAAGATTTTATCAAAAAATTACCGACATTTATAAAGAATGCAGTTATGATTATGATAAGAATAGTGAAATTACAAAAGAGTTTTACCAAAATGTACAAAATAAACTACACTTTGCTATTACAGGAATGACAGCTCCAGAAATTATAAAAAACCGAGTTGATTCTAAAAAAGAATATATGGGACTTCAAACTTGGAAAAATGCTCCAGATGGAAAAATTCTTGAAACTGATGTTGTAGTTGCTAAAAATTATTTGAATGAAGAAGAAATAAAAGAATTAAATAACCTTGTATCTATGTATTTAGATTTTGCTGAACGACAAGTAAAATTAGGTCATATTATTTCCATGAAAGAATGGAAAGAAAAATTAGAATTATTTTTAAAATTAAACGAATACAACATTTTGAAAGATAATGGTAAAATTACAAGAGAAATAGCAAATAAATTAGCCCTTGATGAATATGCAAAATATAGAGTTGTACAAGATCAAAAATATATATCTGATTTTGATGAATTGTTAATTGAAACTCAAAACATTGAATTATCAGAATAAAAAAAGATATAACTATAAAAAAATAGGAAGTGTAATTTATGAAAAAAACAATATTGACTATTTTATTATGTGGATTTTTGGTGCTAGGGATAACAGGTTGTGGTAAAACGAAAAATGAATTTGATATTGGCGATAAATCTGATATTATAATTTCAGAAAATGATATTACTATGTCTATTAAAGATGGAACTTTAACTGCTACGAGTGCTACAATTATATTAACTAATAATAGTGATAAAGATTTTCAATATGGAAATCCTTACGAAATAGAAATTAAAAAAGATGGAGAATGGCATAAAATCAATGTGGAATTAAATTTTACTTTGCCAGCATTTGATCTTAAAGCCGGAGAATCTAAAGAAATAAAATTAGGTTGGAAAGTTGGTTATGGCAAATTAGCAAGTGGGACATATAGAATTATAAAACATGTTAGTTACGAAAAAGAAGAAGGAAATTTTGAAACATTTAATATAGCAGTAGAATTTAATATTGATTAAGCAAACTCCATATATGAAATTGGCTTTTTTCATGATATAATAATTGCGTTACATAATAAATGTTAAAAGGAGTTTTCTATGATAAAAAAGATATTACAATCTGTTCGTGAATATAAATTAAGAAGTATTTTAACAGTTATTTTTATTTTGTTAGAAGTTATATTAGATGTTTTAATTCCTAT
>CANQHO010000093.1 GCA_947623815.1 uncultured Bacilli bacterium
CAAAAAATCCCTCCTTTCATAGGCATAATATAAAATAAAAAAATTGTTGTCAAATAAGTAAAAATTAAAAATTTTAAAACAAAATTTAAAAATCCAATGCCAAATCTAGAATTGAAAAATCAAAAATAAAAAACTATTCACCAAAATTAAAAATTACATAAATTTAAAAAAATTGTAACCTTATGATTACAATCTTTTTAGAAATTTGTTTTTTCCATATTATTGTTTTGATTATTATTAGGGTGGGAATTAAAAGCTTGATTATATAAAGTATTGTCATTTTGACTATTGTTTGGCATATTTGTTGAATTTGGGGTAATATTGGAATTAGGTATATTGGGAACCGTTGGTTCGACAGTAGGTACATTATTAACCGGTGGAATAAACGTATTAGTAGGTTGATTATTCATCGGTGGAATAAAAGTATTTTGGGTTGGAACCGGATTTACAGGAGTAGGGGTGACATTTTGAACTGGTTCCTGTGGTGTAACCGGTGGTACAAATCTATTTGTTACTGGTGGAACTACATTTGATACCGGTTGGACATTCGGTTGAACAGGTTGAGTATTTACTTCAACAGGGGGAGTAAAACTTTCTGTTGGTGGAATATTTGGTTGAACAACATTTGGTACTTTAGTAGTTGGTACTGTATTGTCACTTTCTACCTTTGGTAAATTAGTGTCATCTTTTTTACCTTTTTTCTTTTTTAATATAATAAATAATACTACTAAAATAATAATAACAATTAAAGTACCTCCAACTAATATATAAATATTAGTCATATTGTAAAGTTCAAAAGTAAAATTGATACTTTCAAGATTAGTCGCATCAGTCATTTTCCACTCCAATGTTTTATCTTTATTGCTTTTGTTAGTTGCGTTACTACTTTTAGCTGAATATGGTAAATTTACAGTAAATGAAATATCCATATTACTCATCATTGTCGATAAATCAGATAAATCCATATTAGGATTAGTAGTATTGTTATCCGTATTAAAATCATCATCAACTGAATTATCGTCAGTTATAGTACTATTGTCAGTTGTACTAGAAACAGTATTGTTTTGGGTACTTTCGTTTTTAAAATTAGCTGTGTAAGTATTTTTTAAAAAACCTTTTTTAATTTTAAATAAATACTTAGAAGTTTCACCTTCCGTTATAGCGGATAAATCAACATCCGTATCATTAGTAGTACTGTATTTATCAATATTATCAATTTTTAAAGATAAATTAAATCCTTTATAATTTCCTTCATTATAATCAGTAACAGTAAAACCTTGTTCTTCTAAAGTTTTTTTGTTTTCATCAGTTAATACTTCTTGATTACCTAAATAAGTTGTATCAAAAGCATATAAAATGGAATAATTAGCTGATTTATCTTTTTTAATATTTAAATCACCTTTAAATTTGACACAACCAGTTAAGGTTATCAACATTAAACAGGTGATAAAATAACATATTTTTTTCTTCATTTTATACATAATCCTTTCTTTATTAGGGGAGTGGTTACCATGAACCACCACCACCTCCGCCAGAACCCCCACCGGAAAATCCACCACCAGATGAATCTGAAGATGAATATGGACTTGAAGTCATCGCAGTTTGGGCCGATGCCATAGTAGAATTCATAAATGAATTAAATACCCAAATATCAAAATGATCATAGCCATAATACCAACTTGGTGGTTCTATTGCAATGCTTTCAAATTTTTTAATCCATGTATCGCTTATATCTAAAACATATGTGTAAGGTAATATATCATAAAAATAAGTAGGGTTTTCATTAACCATTTGTTCTAATTTTTCTTTTTCGGCAGTTTCTAAAAATCTTTTAAAACCTCTAATTTTACCTAACATTTCGGTACCATATGGTGTTCTTTTCGGCATGATTTTTAAAAATACTACCATAATTATAATACAAATGATACCCCAAATATATGGAATAACATAAGTAGTATTATTTAATAAAGCGGGTAATACAGTAGTAGTCCAAAAAGGACCTACAAAGAAGAAAGAAAGAACAATTCCAAACAATATACTTATAGGAATAACCGACTTTTTAGTTCCCATCTGTTTAAAAGCTTCAGCTATTTTAATAGTGACATAAAAAATCAAAATTGCTCCTCCAGCTGGCACCAATACCGCAAAAACTATATTTTCATAATCACCGTATTCTAATAAAGCGGGCAGGCTAATAAGTAAATAAGTTGTTAACATCATCACTATTATTATCCAACTTTTATTATCCGCACTTTTTTCAAATATTTTATATTTATTAGCTGATTGATTGGTATTAGCTAAAATACTTTTGACAGTTACATAAAATTTATCCTGTAAATCACTATCAGTTACACTTTCTTTGTATTCTTTTTTTTCATCATTTTCTACGGTAGGATTAAAAATATTAAAAACTGTATTCCTATTTGATTTAGAAAATAATCCATCAAAGAACATTCTTTCATTGACGTTATCTCCATCGTAATCTTTTAGTTTAGTAAGTTTAAATCCTTCACTTGAACCAAAGATATTTTTTTTACTAATTTCTTCTATTTGGATATATCCTTTATTAGCTAAGTAGATTAAAAGGGATACCACATCATAATTATCGGCTTTTCCTTTGTATAAAAAGGCTATTTCTAAACTGTTGAAATTACCTGGTGGATAAAATTCGACCGTTTCAATTACTTGATTGTCTTTACCGTATTTATGCCAAAAATACCATGATATTATAGCAAAAATGATGGATAAAATAATTGATAAATAGATAATTGGGTTAATGTTATAACCTTCAAAAATAAAATATCCTTCATCTAATTCAGTTCGGACAGTTAAAGCTTCACCCGGTTTTAATATATCATTATATTTACCGGTTATAGTATTATCTTTAACATTGTATTCAATGTCGTCATTACTTGTTGATCCATAAGTTCCTTTAGAAAAACCTAATTTACTGACATCAAATTTTTTAGGCATTTGGATAGTAAAGGTCACATTACCAATTACGGTATCCCATTCATCACCTATAATATTATAATACAATTCATCATAAGTTTTTGGTTTATCTTTTCCTAAGTCATAAGTATAACTTATTTCATATTGTTGTTTACCAGTTAAACTTTTATTGGCACTACCAATTTTGATTTGATAGTTATTTAAATCTCTAGATGTTGTGAATTTATTATTTACTTTTACATTTCTAATTTTAGCCATGATAGTATCTTCGGTATTGTCTAATCTTATTACTTTATTTTTTAAAGGAATGTTTCGGTAAATACCATGCTTTAATGTGTTGAAATAAGCAGTGATGTTTTCTTTGATATCTAAAGTATTATTTTCATTTACTTTGATATTGATATCGTAATTATCGATAACATATTCTAAATATTTATAATCATCTATTTGACTTGGGGTTATATTTTTGTCTACATTATCTATTGTTTTGATTTCTAAAGAGTAGTAGTAAATATCTTTACTACTATATCTCGAAAGAGCAAAGGTATCGGAATTACTGGTTCCTTGATAAGTTATGGTGGAATTATTACTAAGACTTTTTTCATTTCCCACATTCCAGATTGCTTTTTGGTTTTTATCATAATATTTAGCGGTTGTTAAAACAGTTATATCTTGATTAGTGGTATTTTCAATTTCACCAGTTATCCCAAAAGCTTTAGTAGATATATCGGAGTAATCATGGTAAGTTAAATTTTTAATTTTTAAACCATTTTCTTCGATATTGGTTACTTTATCAATACTATTTATGGGGGTTGATATAGTTAAGCCCCAAACTTTACTGGGGCTAATAACTAAAAATAATGTTAAATATAATATGATTTTATATATTTTTTTCATATTAGAATTCTACTTTCACATTTTCTCTTTCAGCTTCGTTAGCTTCAAACATTTTTTGTTTTTTAAATCCAAACATGTTAGCGATAATGTTACTTGGAAACATTTGAACTTTATCGTTGATAATTCTAACGGTTCCATTATAGTATTTTCTTGAATTGGCGATATCTTCTTCAATTTTAGTCAATTGATTAGATAGTTCTTTAAAGTTTTCATTGGCTTTTAATTCTGGATAACTTTCGGCCAAAGCCATAATTTTGACAATTCCTTGGGTAAGTTTATTGTTGGCGTCAATTTTTTCGTTATTGCTCATAGAATCATATGGCGCATTCCGCATTTCGATAACTTCTCTTAAAGTATCTTTTTCATGTTTGGCGTAACCTTTAACGGTTTCAACTAAGTTAGGGATTAAATCCCATCTTTTTTTTAGATAAACATCCATGGTTGAAAATGCTTCTTCAACTTTGTTTTTAAGTCCAACTAGACTGTTATATGTACCTAGTACATAAGCTACTATTAAAACTATAATAAGTATTACAATTCCTAAAATAATATATACCATATTTTTTCCTCCTTCTAAATTATTTGGTCTATATTTGTTTGTTTAATAAATCACCACCTTACTTATCCTATTTATATTTTATCAAATTGTTTATTTATTGTCTATAAGTGGTTTTAAATAAGAAAACAAAATAATTTTTCTTGGTGTAAACTAAGTTAATTTTTTAACCTATATATTGTGGTTTTATAAAATAAATAGTATAATGTTTTTGACGGGAGGAAGTTATGAGAAGAACTAAAAAAACAGGAAAAAAACGGAAATTTGTGGGTTTTTTGGTGATTTTACTTTGGATTGTTTTATTAGCTACTGCTGGCTATTTAATTTATTCAATTGCTTTACTTTCTGGAATTGAAAATAAAATAAGATTATTATTATCGATAGATTTAGTTATTTTTTGTTTTGGTTTTTTGTTTTTTTTAAGAAGGAGTTATAAAAATAACAATAAAACCTTAATTGTTTTGATAATAATTGGCTATATAATGGCTACATTATTTGGAATAGTTGGGTATTATGTTAAAAAGACCTATAATATTGTCGACAATATGACAGTTGAATCAACTACTTATTCATCTAGTTTGGTAGCTTTAAAAAGTGATAAAGCAACTAAGGCGACGGATTTAGATAAAGATGGCAAAATAGGGATTGTAAGTGATAGAGAAAATATTGTTGGTTATCAAATACCGCAAACTATTATCGAAGAAAATAATATTGGCAATGAGTTTGTCGAGTATGATACTTATTTAGATATTTTAATGGATTTAAAAGATAAAAAAATTGCCTATGCCTTTCTACCAACTAATTATGCGGCATCTTATCAGAATATGGAAGAGTTGGATTGGGACAAGTTAGAAGAGGAAACAAAGATTTTAACGACAGTTGATAAAAAGGAAGAAAATAAAACAACAAATAAAAATAGTAAGATTGATAAACCTTTTACGGTTCTTATTATGGGGGTTGATTCGGATAAAAAAGATTTAGCGAATACGGCTTTTAATGGTGATGCTTTGATGCTGATGACTTTCAATCCGGAAACTTTAAATACTACGATGCTTAGTATTCCAAGAGATAGTTATGTACCAATTGCCTGTTTTAAAAATCAACTTAAAAATAAAATTACTCATGCGGCTGCTTATGGGGAAAGTTGTATGATTGATACGATTGAAAATTTTACGGGTATCGATATTGATTATTATGTTAAAATAAACTTTACGGGGGTAGTTAGTATTATTGATGCTTTAGGGGGAGTAGAAGTTGATGTTCCTTATAGTTTTTGTGAACAAAATAGTAAAAGACAGTTTGGAAAACATTTAATATATGTGGAAGAAGGTAAACAGACTCTAAATGGGGAAGAAGCTTTAGCTTTGGCCCGTAACCGGAAAAGTCATAGTGATATTTGTTCGGCCAAATGGACTGGTGGTATTCGAAACGATTTTGTTCGAGGTCAAAATCAACAGTTGGTTTTAAGGGCTATTATGAACAAAATGAAAGATGTTAAGAGTTTAAATACGATAATGAATATGTTGGATAAAGTAAGTTCTAGTATGGCGACTAATATGTCAACTAATGAGATTTTGTCTTTGTATAATGTCGGTAAAGATATTATTGTTAAGAGTCAAAATGAAAAGGTTGAGGATTTACTTGGTATTCAAAAATTATATTTAAGTGGTAGTGATGCTAGGATAGTTGATCCAAGAAGTGGTTTAAGTTTATACAATTATGTTTTAAATCAAAATAGTGTTGATCAAGTTATTGAAGCGATGAAAGTCAATTTAGGTAAAAGTAAACCGACTATGATTAAAAAATTATCTTTTGATTTAGATAGTAAGTATGAGGAAACCGTTATTGGAAAAAATGTGGCTTCAACAACTTCTTCTGTTAGTAAACTGCCAAGTTTTATTGGTATGTCGGAAGCATCAGCTCGAAGTAAAGCGGTTTCCCTTGGTATTAGTGTTAGTGTCAATTATGTATCTAGTGGTAGTGGAGCAGATGGAACAGTTATTAGACAAAGCTATGCTGCTGGTTATGATATGAGTTACATAAATAGTATTACTTTTACAGTTTTAAAGAAAAAGGAAACGACTAATAATCAAACTGTTAGTCCAAATAATACTCCTAAACCAGCTCCAACTCCAAGTGCTGATAATGAAACTCCATCTACTGATAATGGTGAGGCTAATTCTGGTGGTAATAGTAATAATGATACACCTGATAAGTCAACTGATACTTCTACTACAACTCCAGAAACTCCTGGACCAACTGAAGGAGAAGGTTAATGGTAGCGTTACTATTTACCTTTCTATCAGGTATTTTAATAACGATTGGTTTTATATTGGCCAAGGTTAGTAAGAGAAAGGAAACATTTACCCAATTAGCCATCAGTATGGCTTTTGGGGTAATTATAATGCTTTCTTTTTTTGAAATATTGCAGGAATCTTTGGAAATTTTAAAAAATGAAGTTGGTAGTACTTATATTATTTGGGTATTTATTTTAGTACTACTTGGTATAGGTGTTTTAAAGGTTTTGGATATTTTTATACCTGATCATGAAAACAGTAATGAAAACGAAAATTTATATCATATTGGAGTGGTTGCTTGTATTGCTTTACTTTTACATAATATTATGGAAGGTATGACTATTTATACAACTACCACCACTGATTTTAATATGGGACTTTTAATGGTTTTGGGGGTTGGTTTACATAATATACCTATGGGAATGGTTATTTATTCGACTTTATCGAAAAGTAAAAATCCCCGTCATAAAAAAATGATTTATTTATTGTTGGCGACTTTTTCTACTTTGTTTGGTGGAATAATTATGTTTTTGGCCAGTAAGTATATTACTGATTTATTGATGGGTATTTTACTTTGTATTACGCTTGGTATGTTACTTTATATTGCTTTTTTTGAACTTTTACATGAAATTTTTGAATTCAAAAATCATAAGTTGACTTTTTTAGGAATTGTTATCGGGGTTTTATTATTTTTAGTTAGTTTTTATTTAGGGTAGGTGGCATTATGAAAGTTAAAACTTTTTTGTTCTTAGTACTATTATTTGGTTTGGTTATTGTAGCAGTTGTGATAAGGATAGGTCCAATGCTTTTTACAACGGAAAAAACAGTGGAAACGGTTGATGAAGCCAGTAGTCAAATTTATGCAACTAGTTTATTTAGTTATGTTAAAGCTAGTGAAATGGCTTATACTTTAAATGTTATTGAAGATAAAAAAAAGATTAAAGATTGTGATATAAATGGTAGTAGTTTAATTTGTGGAAAAGTTATTTTGAATGTTGATGTTAGGGGAAATGTTCCAACTAGTGGTTCTTTAGCTTTTGATGAAAATGGTAAGGTTGTTAAAGTAGAAAATGCTTTAATTAGTAATTTTATTTGTAGTTATGATGGTAATTATAAGTGTGTAAATGAAAATTGATTTTTTATAATATCAAAAAATGTTTGGAAATAATGAATCCAAACATTTTAGTATTTAATTGATTAGTTGTTTTTGTAATGTTTTTATTTCTTCTTTAGATTTACCAGATATTTCAGATATGGTAGATAAATCTAAATTTTTCTTTAACATATTTTTAATAAATTCATTGGCTGTATAATTTTTAGCATCTTTAATTTCAGACCGTCTAACTAATTCATTGACATCTTCATTTTTCCAATATTCATATAAAAAATTATCACTATTCATTTTTCTGACCTCCCTTAAAAATAGTTTTCGTTCTCTATTAGATAAAACAATTCTTAAATTTTTATCTAATTCTTTATAAGTTGTAGCTTTAATTGCTCTACACCAAGCAATCTCTTTTTCTTTATCCTTGTTATAAATTATGTCGTCTAAATGTGCAAGGCTTTTATTGATTATTTTATAATTATCTATAATAACCGTATTATTAACTTGATCATAAACAGAACATTTTCCATCTAAATTATCAAAACTATTAGGTGAAACATTTAGATTTAACTGAACAGCTTGAGCTTTTACATCTTCAATTTTTTCACCTTTTTTATTGTTAAGTTGCTATTATAAAATTAGATACAGTCAAAATATGTCGAAATGTCGTTTACATGGACATATTTTTTTTGACTAAAAAATGTTGTCACGAATACTAAATTGTGATATAGTATATATAGATATAGTAGAAAACTAATATCTTGTTATTTTTTTGTACTGAATAAAGTTAAATTAAGTGTGCAAAATAGAATTAAGGAGTGAAGAAATGAAAGACAAAACACGTATACCGAACGTAAATTCGGGGGGGGGGCCAAGTTTACAAAAAATAAGAAAGGATTTACATTGATTGAGTTATTAGCTGTTATTGTAATATTAGCGGTAATCGCGTTGATAGCGACGCCCGTAATATTGCGCATCATTGAAAATGCCAGATTCGGAGCAGCCAAAAGTAGTGCGATAGGCTATGTAGAAGCTAGTGAAAAAGGAGTAATAATCCATTTAATGGAAAATAGAAAAAATAAAATAACAGGAGATTGTACAGCTAAAGGAAATGTATTAACCTGTGGAGAAACTGCTTTAACTTTAGATGTAAAAGGAAGTTTACCAAGTAGTGGGACAATAACATTTGATAAAAATGGAAATGTAAGTAGTGTAAAAGATTTAATAATAAATGGATATAAATTTAGTTATGATGGACAATGGACCGGAGAAAAGAGTGAAGAAGGTACAGTTCCCCCATCAAAAGAAGAAAGTAGGGAACCCTCGTTAGAAACAGATTTTGGTTCGTATGTGAATTATGAACCAGATGAGTCAACATGGGAAGAAAGTAAACTATCAAGCTACGGAGTAGCAACAAGTACTCAAAGCAGTCAAGGAAAATTTGATATATATGATGTAGGAAC
>CANQHO010000094.1 GCA_947623815.1 uncultured Bacilli bacterium
AACCAGTTACAGTTACATCTTGCGTATTTGTATCTTCCATACCTACATTATTAACACACTTCACATGATAGGTATGACTTCCTTTAGTTTGTTTGGTATAAGTCTTAGTTTTTTCGGTTCCATTACTATCCCAACTTGTTCCATTCGTACTAAATAATATCTCTTTTATATTGGTTTCTTCATCAGCACAATTGGCAGTTAAAGTAACTCCATCGGTACCTAATGAAGTACCGGATAATGATACTGTTGGTTTACTTATGTCTATTTTTTCTATAGTTTGGGTTTTAGTTACTTCATTAGTTCCATCGGTTGCTTTAGCTGTTACACTTCCTGGCGTTGTGAACTTTAATTTAACAGTATTACCCGTTACTGTATATGTTCCATCTACATCATCAGCATCTCCATCTTCTATGGTAAAGGTCCCGGTAGCTGTAAAAGTATGGGTTCCAACACTTGGATAAGTTATAACTACTGTTTTACCTTCCGTATTACTTGCCCAACCTTGATACCATTTATCAGATGGTTCTATATTAGTTTCTATTTCTCCAATATTTGGAACAACCACTTCTTTAGTAGTTTCATTTTCCATACCTACACCATTGGTACATCTTACATAATAAGTATGATTTCCACTTTTTTGGTTATGGTATTCTTTTATTTTCTCTAATTCATTATTATCCCAATCTTGTCCATTGGTACTAAATTCTATTTTACTTATATTTGTTTCTTCATCACTACAAGTAGCGGTTAAAGTTACCCCATCAGTACCTAATGGTGAACCATCCAATAACACTTCTGGTTTAGTTGTATCTATCTTAGTTACACTATAACTTACTTCTTTACTATTTCCTTCTTCATCACTTACTCTAGCCATTACACTACCATTAGTAATAAATGTAACTGTTTGTACTTGTTCCGCATCCAACCATGTATTTTTTTCAATTTCTTCTTTAACATCCCCAGTAACTACTTGATATTCATATTTATAACCATTTCCTTTTGGATAAGTTATAGTAACTACTTTACCTTTTATATTATTTACCCAATCATCTTCATCAACAGTTATTTTTGGTTCTTCCAAATCATTAGTTACAACTTCTTTTTCCACACTACCTTTTAACCCAATACCATTTTCTACTTCTACCCTTACTTTATACTTAGTATTAGCTTTCAAATCACCAAAAATATAAGTATCTTCATCACCACTATATATTAACTTACCATTTAAATAGTAATAGTATTTAACTATTTCATTCTTATCATCATGAGCTTCTACTGTCACATTGATTTCCGTAGTTTTAGCTAGTATTTCTAAATTATCAATAACCGGTTTAGATATATTATCATCATCTAAACTACCCTCTAATACCTTTTCATTTCCATCCTTATCAACATCAACTGTCGTATTACCATCACTGGCAAAAATAGAAACAGAATCCTTACATACTTCCATTTCCCCTTGGGTAGGAGGATCACCTTTTAATTCTAGTTCACTAATTGGTATATATAACTTTTCATCTTTTAATGTTTCCTCGGTATAATTTTCCGAAAAAGAAAAATAAACGCAATTCTCTTCCCGATCTCTTAACTTTAAAAGACGATATCCATCACCAGCTTTTCTAACCTGATTAACAGATACCCTAAAAGCATTTTTATCCCCACGATTTATAAGGTTAATAACATTAGGAGTCACTATAGTAGCAATTATCCCAATAACAACTATAGTACCTAATAACTCAAGTAAAGTTAATCCTTTTTTATTCATAATAAATCATGCCCCTTTTGTCAACAAAAAAATAATTCATAATATATTACGCTCCAATCTGCAAAAAAAAGATATTTTCTACCCTCCATATATGTAGAAAATTCATATTTATCTTCCTATCTTGATATAAATATACCATAAAAATAAAAAGCATGCAAGATTTATTGTGCATTTCAAAAACAAAAAAACTAACTTTTTCAAGTTAGAATATTAAACCCCATGGAAAGCCATAAAAATCAAAAAGGCAATAAAAATACCAGATATAATCCAACCATTGACTTTTTCAAAAGTAGTCGATTTATATTTAACCCCTACCGCCATCGAAGCTAAAATACCACCGATAAGTCCGCCAATATGAGCAGCATTATCAATACCGGAAATGGTAAAACCAATTATCAAGTTAAGAACAATAAGCGGGATAATTTGGGATTTTAAAGTACTCCCCAAATAAACTCTATAATGATATCCAAAATAAAGTAAAGAACCCAAAAGTCCAAAAATAGCTCCACTGGCTCCAGCCGATATAACATTACCACTACTAGAATGAATAGCAACCGAAAGTAAACTGGAAGTTAAAATAGAAAACAAATATATAAAAATAAACTTAACTTTTCCAAAAAAACTTTCTATTTGGGGTCCAATAACATATAGACAGTACATATTACATAGTAAATGAATAATTCCAATATGTAAAAAAGCAGCCGTAAATAAACGATAATATTCCCCATTTAAAATAAGACTTGGAACACTGGCTCCAAAAAAAACCAATGTAGCTTCATCAGTACTACCCCGACCTAAAATATACATAGATATAAAAATCAAAATATTTAAAATGATGATAAAAAAAGTCACATAAGGGGTTTTTTTAGTAAAAACATCTTCGGCTTGTCGACTAATTTCGGCATTTTTTTTAGTAATATCACCAGTTATTTTCATAAACAAAGGAAAACCTTCTTCTTTAAAATCCATGTTTTTAGTAATATCCGGAAATTCTTCTTTGATAAAATCATAACTGTTTAAATCATTTATAGTAGATATTTTAGCACAATCAATATAACTTGTATGTTCATATTTTTTGTATTCTACACTATCCCCTAAGTTAATATATAAACTTAAAGTATTTAAATGCCAAGAAAAAGTTTTTTTCTTGATTCTTTTCATTATTTGTTTAGCTCTATATAAATCAAAATTTAATTGTTCATTATTATGAATATAATTACTGACAATTCGAACAATTTCATAGGAACTATCTTGCATATTTTCCAACCAAATTTCATCTTCAGCTCCATGTAATATGATCGGATTATAACCTTTTTCAGTAATGAAATAATGTAATAATTTCATAACTACTTCATCATGCGCATTGAAGAAAAATTCATTCATCTTCGTTCCTCCTTGTCGCTATTTATTATACTAAATAACAATAGTTTTGTAAAGAAGTGAAAAAAAACGACTTTAAAATGTCATCTTTTTAAATACTAATTAAATATCTTTTTTTCATACTTTCAATACCGATAGTATTCCCTTATATCTTTGTTTATACTCATCTATATTATCTTCTAAATTCATTATTGCTGTCTTAAAAGTACCCTTGCTTAATCTTATCCATTCAGGATCTTCATGAGTTATTTCTATAAGTTCATCATAAGAAGCATTTTCTAAGGAATCATATATCCTATCTAAAAAGTTTCTAATGTCATTAGAAATGGCAACGTTTTCTTTTCTAGAAAACATTATCGGATATTCTGAAACAATTTTTTCTATTACTGGACCATTATCATAAGCAACAAAATCATCAGATATCAATTTTTTTTCAAATCTTGCTAAATAAACTACTTGTGAAAGAAACAAGTATCTATTTAATCTAGCGTTACCCTCATAAAATTTTCTATCATTTTTAATAACAACATTATTATTAAATAAAACTCTATCCGAGTCTTTGGACAAAAAATATTTAGCAACTAATTCTGCCCTTATCATTTAAATCACCTTCTTTTTAGTCTATAATACTATTTTTTTAACACTTCAATATAAATATTTTATATTTTACTATTTAATTAGTTTTTTTCAATAATTTTTTTAAATATTATCATTCAAATTCTCCCCCCAACATCATCTTTTCTAGATTGTGAGCTTGTCTAATAGTTTTATTAGTTCGATCAGAAAAACTTTTTATTTGACCATTTTTTAACATCGCATAACAATCAGGACGCATTAACTCATTGTCGATAAGATTTGTATTATGAGAAGTTAGTATTGATTGAAATTCCGACTTGTTATTGATATATTTTAAAATATAAGTTGATAATTCATAATGATAAAAAGCATCAAATTCATCTAGAAAAACAAAAAATATTTTTTTTATATTGTTCATCCAATAGAAAAATAACCATAAAGAATGCGTACCAGTAGAAGCAACCATATCAAATCTAGCTTCATAATTTTTATACTTAACCCCAATAACCTTTTTTCCGCTTTCCCTAATTTCACACAAATTATAATTTTGACCACAATCCTTTAAAAATTTTTCAAATTGGGAAAGCAAATTATTATTGATAATAAAATCATTCATATTTTCTTTAGTAGTCATCAATCCCATAAATTCATTATGTCTTAAACTTCTAAACCACAACATACCATTCACAAATTCCATCAACAATTTTAATGAACTATTATCTGGCCAATAAAGTGTATTATTGTAAATAAACTTTAAAACAGACATTTCCTTATTGGTTCTTTTAGAAATATCAATAGTTTTGGCTTCCTCAATAAAATTATCAAACTTATTATTTTTATAATTATACTTAAAAATAATTTTTCCCTCTTCTTTAAGTTCTTCAGAAACTAATTTCATATCATGATCTTTGGTATATGAATAAACAATTTCTTTTTCATCTAAAAAGAATGTATATTCAAATTTAACAACATCATCTACACAATTACCATTAAGGTAATAAAAGTAAAGCAAATTATCAGTCCTATAATTATCCGTTAAATGAGTTGTTATATCCATTATAGCAGCTCCTAAATTACTTTTACCTGAATTATTAGGTCCATAAATAAGTAATTTATTTATTAAATTATTTTTAATTAAATTTTGATTATATTCATAATCCCTAACTTTAGAAAAATCCAAAACCAATTTATCTTTAAAGTTTTTAAAGTTTTGGACACAGAACTTTTTTAACATATTATCCCTCCTTAGGTAAATTATAACCCAAATGTATTTTTTTACAATATCGTGTGTAAGTTTTTTACATTTATTATACATTATGGAAAAGAAAAAAATATTATAAAACCCTTATAATATTTTCATTGTTAATTTTGCAACATGATGTTGCAAAAATTCATCATTATCAAATTTCTACATATATAATTTTGACAAAAGATTTATGGTTTTAAAGCTGTTATGGGAATTACATATATACCATCTGGTCTTTTATAAGCATAGTCAATCATACCACTAATTACACACATAAACTTAGGTTTAACCACACAACTTTTGGAAAACTTAAGTAAACCATTAACTGCCTCTTCTATTTTACCCACTCCTAACTTAACTTCTATCGCCCCATAATTTCCATCACTTAATTCAACAATAGCATCTACTTCATCACCTGTATTATTATCGTGAAAATGATAAATATGACCACCTAAATATTCTATATATATTCGTAAATCTCTAACTACTAAAGATTCAAACATAAAACCAAATAATTCTAAATCATTAACTAATTGTTCCTGTCTTACTCCTAAAACCGAACAAGCAAGTGATGGATCAACAAAATGTCTTTTGGCAGCTTTCCCTACCCGCACACTTGAACGTATTTTTTCAGAAAAAGGTAACTGATTTTGCAGTAAATGAATATTATTTAAAACATTTAAATAATCGGCAACAGTATTTCTAGTTATTCGATATTGATCCTCATTTGTATAATCTTTAATATCCCTTACTAGTTTTTCATTAGTTGCGAGTGTCGTTTCATTTCTAGCTAAAGACCTTAATAACATTCGCATTTTTTCTTTATCTCTAGTCACCCCATCATAATTTATATCATGATCTAAAACATCTTGAATATAACTTTCCGGTAATCTATAATAATTTTTACGATCATACTTTAAACTAGCGGGCCAACCACCTCTAATAATCAAATCGGCATATTTTTGAATCGACGGCTTGTTTTTTAAATTGACAGCTATATCTTTATTTTCAAATAAATCAGCTAGAGATACTATTCCCTCAGAATCACCAGATTCATATAAAGACATCGTATACATATTTAATTTATAAATTCTACCAGCTCCGGAATGAAAAATTTTATCAGGTCTAATTGGAACTGATGATCCAGTTAAAATAAACTTACCACTTTTTCCATCTTCATCACATTTAGTCCTAATGTCATCCCATATTTGTTCAATAGATTGCCACTCATCAATAAGTTCTGGATAATCATTGGTATATATCAAATCTCTATTTATCAAAGCTTTTTGATAATCAGAATTGGGATTATCAGATTTTGTTAATAAAACTGATGAATTAGCGTGATTTAAAGCCGTCCATGTTTTTCCACAATACTTTGGTCCTTCTATACTTACCGCCCCAAACATTTTTAACAATTCGGCAATTTCATCATCAACTAATCTTTTAGTATAATTTTCTTTAGTTAAAGGCATAAAAAGTTCCTCCCTTAATATTTAATATACTATATTATATTACATCAGTCGATATTCATTGGGCAAATAACACACTTTTCATTGTGCATTTAGCACGTTTTTTGTTGTGCAAACAGCAGAATTTTTAAAAAGCAGTTGCCACTTTTTTTATAAATCTTGGATAATATTTTCAATATTGATAAAACATTCTGGTAATTCACTAGTAAATTCTAAATACTCACCGGTAGTTGGTTGATTAAAACCCAAAGTTTTCGCATGTAAACATTGTCCAGTCTCATCAATAATTTTCCTTTTACCATAAACCGGATCATTGACAACCGGATGATTTATATAATCCATATGAACCCTTATTTGATGGGTTCTTCCCGTTTCCAAAGTAAGTTCTATTTTAGTTGCTTTGGAATACCTTTCTAAAACTTTAAAATGGGTAATAGCTTCCTTACCATCCGCTAAAACAGCCATTTTTTTTCGGTCTTTTTTATCCCGACCAATCGGGGCTTTAATAGTACCCGTATCATTAGTAATAACCCCCCATACTAAAGCAACATACTTTCTTTTGGTTTTTTTATCATGTAACTCTTGAGCTAATTTTTTATGGGCCAAATCATTTTTAGCCACCATCAATAATCCGGTTGTATAAGCATCGATACGATGAACAATACCTGGTCTTATTTTATCTATATTACTTAAAGAATTAAAATGATAAAGTAGGGCATTTACTAAAGTATTATGATAATGGCCAATGGCTGGATGAACAACCATACCATTGGGTTTATTGATAACGATGACATCATCATCTTCATAAACAATATCCAAAGGAATATTTTCTGGGACAATATCAGTATCTTCTATTTCAAATTCATCAATTTCTATTTCATCATTTACTTGTAACAAATAACTTTTTTTAACAATTTTACCATTAATTTTTACATGTCCCTCTTTAATATGGTTTTCAATTTTAGAACGGGATACATCTAAAATATCGACTAACTCTTGATCAAGTCTTCTACTTTTACTGGCTTTTAACTTCATTTTTACCTTCCTTAAAACTTATAATAATTAAAACAATACAAGATACTACAATACAAATATCGGCAATATTAAAAACAGGATAATGATAAGAAGCTATATTAAAATCTAAAAAATCAACTACATACCCCAATCTTAAACGATCGATAAAATTACCTAGTATTCCTCCTAATAAAGAACCATATGTTAAACAAGATAAAATATCCCAATCTTTTTTATTTTTAATTATTAAATAAAAACCTATCAAAAGTAAACAAGTAAATAAAATTAAAAAAGGAATATGGTTGGTAAAAATACTAAAAGCTCCACCCGTATTTTGTAAATAAGTTATCCTAAAAAAATTAGGGATAATAGATATTGTATCCGTCAATTTTAAGTTGACTACTACCAATAATTTACTTAATTGATCTAATAATAAAGTAACTATTGTCACCAAAAAAAATTTTTTCATAAATACCATCAATCAAATTTTTTGATTGTTTCCTTTCTATTTAATTTCTAAAAATTTTTGTCCATCTCTTTGTAATTTTATCATTGTTTAAACAAAATATCAAACAAGTTTGATATGTATAACCTCACGATTATACTTTTCTACTTCTTAGAAGTCTCCTTCTCCAT
>CANQHO010000095.1 GCA_947623815.1 uncultured Bacilli bacterium
AAATCTAAAAGTTCTTCATCATCTACCATATCACATTTGTTTAAGAATACAACCATACGAGGTACTCCAACTTGTTTAGATAGTAAGATGTGTTCTTTAGTTTGAGCCATAGCTCCATCAGTTGCAGCAATAACTAATATTGCTCCATCCATTTGAGCAGCACCTGTAATCATGTTTTTTACATAATCAGCATGCCCTGGACAGTCTACGTGAGCATAATGTCTTTTTTCAGTTTCATATTCAATATGTGCTGTGTTAATTGTAATTCCACGTTCTCTTTCTTCAGGTGCTTTATCAATATTATTAAAATCTACTTGTTGATTTCCAGCAACTCTTTCAGATAAAACTTTAGAAATTGCTGCAGTTAAAGTTGTTTTACCATGATCTACGTGTCCAATTGTACCTACATTAACATGTGGTTTTGAACGATCATATTTTGCTTTTGCCATAATTTTCCTCCTTTATTTCATTCAATATCTATTTTATAGTAATCATTTTAAATAATCAAGTATTTTTAAGAAATTTCTTAATTTCCGCCATTTTTCTTAATTATTTCTTCGGCAATATTTTTTGGTACTTCTTCATAGTGATCAAATACCATTGTAAAGTTTCCACGTCCTTGTGTATTTGAACGTAAACTTGTTGCATATCCAAACATTTCAGATAGTGGTACCATAGCGTCAATTGCTAGAGCATTACCTCTTGATTCTTGACCCATAGGACGACCACGACGTGATGTAATATCTCCCATAACATTTCCTAAATATTCATCAGGAGTTATTACTTGGACTTTCATAATTGGTTCAAGTAAAACTGGTTTACATTTATTTTTAGCTTCTTTCAAGGCTAAAGAGGCTGCTATTTTAAAGGCCATTTCTGATGAGTCAACATCATGATATGAACCATCATGTAAAGTTGCTTTAATATCAATCATTGGATATCCCGCTAAAATACCAGTTTTCATCGCTTCTTGTAATCCTTTGTCAGTTACTGGAATATATTCTCTTGGTACTACTCCACCAACTACTTGATCAACAAATTCATAACCTTTGTCTTTATTTGGTTCAAATTTAATCCATACGTGTCCATATTGTCCACGACCACCAGATTGTTTAATGTATTTACCTTCACAATCTCCTTCTTGAGTTAATGTTTCACGATATGAAACTTGTGGTTGACCAATATTGGCTTCAACCCCAAATTCTCTTTTCATTCTATCAACAATAATTTCAAGGTGTAATTCACCCATACCAGCAATAATAGTTTGACCTGTTTCACTATTAGTACTTGCTCTAAAAGTTGGATCTTCTTCAGATAATTTTTGTAAAGCAGTCGCCATTTTATCTTGATCGGCTTTTGATTTTGGTTCAACAGCAAGTTCGATAACTGGTTCTGGGAATTCCATACTTTCCAAAATACAAGGTTTCTTTTCATCACATAAAGTATCTCCAGTAGTTGTATCTTTTAAACCAACAGCCGCCGCAATATCTCCGGTAAATATTTCGGATATTTCAGTTCTGTTGTTTGCTTGCATTTGTAATATACGTCCAATTCTTTCTTTTTTATCTTTAGTAGCATTTAAAACATAAGAACCACTGTTTAAATGTCCTGAATAAACTCTGATAAAAGTTAATTTACCAACAAATGGATCAGTAATAACTTTAAATGCTAAAGCACTAAATGGTTCTGAATCAGATGGATGTCTTTCAATTTCATTACCATTTAAATCTGTACCTTTAATTGATTCAACATCAATTGGTGATGGTAAATAATCAACTACTGCATCTAGCAATGGTTTAATTCCCATGTTTCCTAAAGCAGTTCCACAAAGTACTGGGAAGAATTCAACGGCTAAAGTTCCTTTACGAATAGCCTTTTTAATTAAATCGACTTCTATTTCTTCACCATCTAGGTATTTAGTCATCAATTCATCGTCAAATTCCGCTACTGCTTCAATTAAATCATTACGTTTTTCTTCAACTATTTCTTTTAAATCTTCTGGGATATCGATAACAGTAGCATTTTCATGTTCTTCTCCATCAAAATGATATGCTGTTCTAGTTAATAAATCGATAACACCACTAAATTCGTTTTCCGCACCAATTGGCCATTGGATTGGTTTAGCATTAACGCCTAATCTATCTTTGATAGTTTGTAAACTGTATTCAAAGTTAGCCCCCATTTTATCCATTTTATTACAAAAAATCATTCGAGGTACTTTAAATTCAGTGGCTTGGCGCCAAACTGTTTCTGTTTGAGGTTCAACTCCGGCTTGAGTATCAAGTAAAGCAACTGCTCCATCTAAAACTCTAAGAGATCTTGATACTTCAACTGTAAAATCCACGTGACCTGGAGTATCAATTATATTAAAACGATGGTCTTTCCAAAACGCTGTAACAGCGGCTGAGGTTATAGTAATACCACGTTCTTTTTCTTGATCCATATAGTCAGTTGTCGATTCACCATCATGAGTTTCCCCTATTTTATGAATTTTACCGGTATGGAATAATATTCTTTCGGTACAAGTTGTTTTTCCAGCATCGATATGAGCCATTATTCCAATATTACGGGTTTTCTCTAAACTATATTCACGAGCCATATTTATCCTTTCTAATTACCAACGGTAATGAGCAAATGCTTTATTTGCTTCTGCCATTCTATGTGTATCTTCACGTTTTTTAACTGCTCCACCAGTACCTTCAGCAGCATCCATAATCTCATTTGCTAAATTGATAGCCATTGAATGTCCGTTTCTTAGGCGAGCATAATTTACTAACCAACGAAGTCCCAATGCTTGTGATCTATCTGGTTTGATTTCAATAGGAACTGAGTAGTTAGCCCCACCAACCCTACGGGATTTTACTTCTAAAGCTGGTTTGATATTTTCCATTGCTTTATTGAAAACTTCCATTGGGTCTTGGTTTGTTTTTTCTTTTACTATATCAAATGCATCATAAAGTATTGTTTGAGCTATACCTTTTTTCCCATCATGCATAATTTGGTTGATTAGTTTTGTAACTAATTTTGAATTATATATAGGATCTGGTAACACATCTCTTTTTTCTGCACGTCTCTTACGCATATTTATCCTCCTTACTATTTATTTTTTGGTTTTTTAGTTCCATATTTACTACGTCCTTGGCGACGGTTTTCTACACCGGCTGTATCTAGTGTTCCACGAACTACATGGTATCTAACACCTATTAAGTCTTTAACACGTCCACCACGAATTAAAACTACACTATGTTCTTGTAAGTTATGTCCTTCTCCACCAATATAAGCAGTTACTTCCATACCGTTTGTCAAACGAACACGGGCATATTTACGTAACGCTGAGTTTGGCTTTTTAGGAGTTGTAACACCAACACGAGTACATACTCCTTTTTTTTGTGGTGAGTTTTGATTAGTTTGTTTTTTCTTTCTTGAATTGTACCCTACTTCTAAGGCTGGTGATTTACTTTTTCTTACTTTGTTAGATCTTCCTTTTCTAACTAATTGATTTATAGTAGCCATAGCTCCTCCTCTCTTTACACACTTCCAGGTGTTTCATTTTTGTCTTAATGAAAGATTTGCCTTAAGCAAATCTCATTTAAACGCATTTGTATAATACCATTTTATTGTATGTCTGTCAACCTGTTTTATGAATATTTTTAGGAAATTCAATTGAAAAATTAAATTGACCACAAAAAATTCTGTTGGTCAATTTAATAATGCAATTATCAATTTGACTTA
>CANQHO010000096.1 GCA_947623815.1 uncultured Bacilli bacterium
ATCCGATCCTAAAGCTGTACCGGATAATGATACTGTTGGTTTAGTCACATCGATGTTTTCAATATTTTGGGTTTTAGTTACTTCATTGGTTCCATCATTTGCTTTAGCGGTTACACTTCCTGGGGTTGTAAACTTTAATTTAACGGTATTACCAGTTACGGTATAATCAGTCTCATTTTCTGTCCCGACTGGTTCAACACTTCCACTTTCAACTGTAAATGTTCCACTAGATACATTAAAAGTATGAGTACCATTACTTGGATAAGTTATGGTGACTGTCTTACCTTCCGTAGTACTTGCCCATCCTTGGTACCATGTACCAGTTGATGGAACACTTATAATTATATCGTCCATACTTGGAATAACCACTTCTTTAGTTGCTTCTTTTTCCATTCCTACACCATTAGTACATTTAACATAATAAGTATGACTTCCACTTTTTTGATTATGGTATTCTTTTACTTTTTCAGTTCCATTATCATCCCAACTACTTCCATCAGTACTAAATTCTATTTTGCTTATCTTGGTTTCAGTATCATTACAAGTAGCTGTCAAAGTAACTCCATCAGTACCTAATGGTGTACCAGCTAATGATGCTTCTGGATTAGTTGTATCTATCTTAGTTACACTATAAGTTATTTCTTTACTGTTTTCGTCATTATCAGTTACTCTAGCCATTACACTACCGTTAGTTGTAAAGGTTACTGTTTGTACTTGTTCTGCACTCAACCAAGTATTTTTTTCAACCTCTTCTTTAACTTCTCCGGTAACTATTTTATATTCGTATTTATAATTTTTTCCTTGTGGATAAGTTATCGTTACTACTTTACCTTTTATATTACTTACCCAATCTTCTTCGTCAACGGTTATTTTTGGACTTTCCAACTCGGTTGTAGTCACTATTTTTTCCATTTCCCCTTTTAAACCGATACTATTTTCTACAACCACTTTTATTTTATAACTAGTAGCAGCTTTTAAGTCTTCATAAGTATAGGTATTATTATTTTCCTCATGAACTAACTTACCATTTAAATAATAATAATACTTAACAATATCATTTTTATCATCATGAGCTGTTACTATCGCATCAATTTCATTGGTTTTCGACAAAGTATCTATTCTATCGACAACTGGTCGTGATATATTACTATCAGCTATAGAGCCCTCAAACTCAGTTTCTTTACCATCTTTATCGACATCGATAGTTGTATCTCCATCACTTACTGTAATATTCACATAATCCCGACATACTTCCATCTCACCTTCAGTTGGAAGATCACCTAAAACATTTAGTTCTCTAACTGGTATATACATTTTATTTTGGACTTTAGTTTCTACTTCATAATCTTCACTAAAAGAAAAATAAACACATTTTTCATCTCTTTCTCTTAGTTCCATGGCCCGATATTCATTACCAGCTTTTACGATACTTCTAACTGAAACTCTAAAAGCACCACTTTTTCCTTTGTTTATTAGTTTAAAAACATTAGGGCTTACTATCATAAATATTATTGATAAAACTACAAAAACCGCTAATAATTCAACTAACGTAAATCCCTTTTTAATCATAAATTACTGTTCTCCTATTGTCATCCAATCCTAATACATAATCAGTTGTCGTATGGTAATATTTAGCAATTTTAATAATTGTTTCAACTGGCATTTTTCTTTTTCCCAGTTCGTATTCACTGTAATATTGTCTGGAAATATTTAAATAATCCGCTAAATCCTGTTGTTTTTTAGCCTCTTGCAATCTTAAAACGCGCAAACGATATTTACTCATAAAACTTAATTCCTCCTACATTTCAAAATTTTAATAGTGCTTACCGCACTACCTTCAATGAATATTATATAGTGCATTTTGCACTAAGTCAAGAAGATTTACGAAAATTGTCATAATTTCTAAAAAACGACACATAATATAATAAATTTACAATTTGTGAAATTTCGAGAAAAAATTTTAATAATGTGGCAAAATATATATAAGGGGGATGATTTAAATGAGGTATGTTGTATGATTGGTAAAGTTTTAAAACACATGCGGATGAAATGTCATCTAAGACAAGGAGAACTAGCTAAAAAAATTGGAACTAGTGTCAGTTCCATTAGCCAATATGAAACCGAAAGAAGACAAGTTCCATTTGAAACCATCGAAAAAATTGCGAACGAATGTGGGTACAAAATTTATTTTGAAAAAAATGGTAAAAGATTTTGTGCCAGCGACTTAAGGAGAAAAGACTGATGGTTGGTAATATTTTAAAGCACATGCGAATGAAAAGTCATTTAAAACAAACTGAAGTAGCCAAATTATCGGGAATTGGTGTTGGTTCTATTTGTCAATACGAAAATGAAACAAGAAAGGCATCATTTCAAACCATCGAAAAAATTGCGAATGCTTGTGGCTACAAAATTTACTTTGAAAAAGATGGCAAGAAATTTTGTGCAAATGATTTAAGGAGAAAAGATGTATGATTGGTGATGTATTAAAATATGTTAGAAAAGAAAAAAAACTAAGTCAAAAAGACTTAGCTAGTAAAATCCAAGTAGACCAAACAACCTTGAGTGGTTGGGAACGAGGATATAGAGAACCTAATTTTGAAGATATAGCTAAACTATTAAGTTTATGTGATTATGATATAATATTTCGGAGTAAAGAAACCAAAGAAGAATTAAATATCTCAGATAATCCCAAAGCCTAGATTGAAATCTAGGCTTTTTATTTATTTTTTCAAAAAAAGGAGTATCTTTTGCTTCTTGTCTTAATCATATATATTTTAAATTAGCTCTGTAAAAACTCTGTAAAAACTCTGCGAAAACTCTGCAAATTATTTAAATATAGTCCAAAAAGAAAAAGGCATAAAAGCCTTTTTAATCCATCAATTCTTTTTCTAATACTTCTAAAGGTTCATCATCAGAAATATCAATATCTAAATCATATTTTACATCATTATATTTTTTAGCTCCTGTTCCCGCCGGAATAAGTTTACCAATAATGACGTTTTCTTTTAATCCATTTAAATGATCGACTTTTCCTCTAATAGCCGCATCGGTTAAAACTCTAGTAGTTTCTTGGAAAGAAGCCGCTGATAAGAAGGAATCAGTTTCTAAGGAAGCCTTAGTTATACCAAGTAAGACTGGTCTACCAGTAGCTGGACGTTTACCCTCTAAAATAAGTTCTTTATTTATTTCAGTAAAGTCATTGATGTTGACCATTGTACCTGGTAAGAAGTAAGAATCTCCCGAATTGATAATTTTAATTTTAGAAATCATTCGTTTCGCCACTATCTCAACGTGTTTATCATTGATATCAACACCTTGTGATGAGTATACCTTTTGAACTTCAAGTAAAATATATTGTTGAACCGTAATCGGATCCGTAACAACTAATAATTCTTTCGGATTGATAGCTCCATAAGTAAGACGATCTCCGGCCTTAACTTCATCATTTTCTTTGACAACTAATTTAGCGCCATAATGAGAAGTATGTTCTTTAGTTTCCACATCATTTTTAACAGAAATAACAAATTTACCGTTTTCATCTTCTATTTTAGTGACAACTCCATTGATTTCGGAAATAGTAGCCTTACCTTTAGGGTTTCTCGCTTCAAATAACTCTTGAACCCTTGGTAAACCTTGTGTAATATCATCTCCAGCAACCCCACCACTATTTATTGTACGCATAGTAAGTTGGGTACCTGGTTCACCGATAGATTGGGCGGCCATAATACCAACGGCTTCACCTACTTCAACAATCGAACCAGTCGCTAAATTACGACCATAACATTTAACACAAACACCATGATTACATTTACAAGTTAAAACGGTTCTGATTGGTACTTTAGTAATACCCGCCGCTATAATCTTATCGGCAATGTTTTCGGTGATGTATGTATCTTTATCGGCAATAATTTCTTTAGTTTCGGGATTGATAACTTTCTTGTTAGTAAATCTACCAACAATTCTACTTCGTAATGATTCAACAACCGTACCATCGGCATTAGTAAATGCTTCAACCACAACACCTTGATCAGTTCCACAATCTTCTTCTTTAATGATAATATCTTGGGCAACATCAACTAAACGTCTCGTCAAATAACCGGCATCAGCTGTCTTCAAAGCGGTATCAACTACCCCTTTTCTAGAACCGTGGTTAGCGATAAAGAATTCGTTAACTGTCGCTCCTTCGGCAAAAGAAGACACAATTGGAATTTCTACGGCTTCACCAGTTGGTTTCATCATAAGACCACGCATACCAGCCATTTGGTTATAGTTACCTAAAGTACCACGTGCCTTAGAATCAATCATCATAGAAATAGGATTTTCTTTGTTACTGTTGATAATTTCTTCTAGTTCCAAAGCAATTCTATCTCTGGCTTCATTCCAAGCCTCAACTACTTTTTCATAACGTTCCTTATTAGTTATTAAACCACGTTTATATTGTTTGTTGACCGTATCAACTTTCTTTTGGGCTTCTTCCAAAATAGCCGGTTTATTTTTAGATTCAATAATATCACCGATACCTATTGAAATACCAGACAAAGTTGAATATTTGAAACCTAAATCTTTTAATTTATCTAGCATTATCGAAGTTTCGGTAGTTTGATATCTTTTATATATTTGATCAATCAAACTAGTTAAAGTACTTTTACCAAACGGTTTAACTAATTCCATTTCGGAAATAGCCTTTTTAATATCCGTTCCCGGTTTTAAGAAATACTTAAGTGGTGTTACCCCTTCGGCATTTTCTTTAGATGAATCATTGATATATTGGAAAGTATCTGGGAATATCTCATTGAAAATAAGTTTACCAGGAGTAGTTACTAAATAAGAATCTTTAACTTCATCCATAAATATTTTATGATGGAATGATTTAACTGGTAAAGCAATTCTCGTATGTAAAGTTATTTCTCTTCTTTCATAAGCCATCAACGCTTCATTGGCATCTTTAAATACCCTTCCTTCACCTTCTAAACCGGCTTTTTCAATACTGATATAATAGTTACCTAAAATCATATCTTGACCTGGGGTTACTATTGGTTTACCATCAGAAGGTTTTAAAATGTTATTAGCCCCTAACATAAGTAATCTAGCTTCGGCTTTAGCCTCTTCACTAATTGGCACATGGACAGCCATTTGGTCCCCATCGAAATCGGCATTGAAAGCCGCACAAACAAGGGGATGCAATCTGATAGCCCGACCACTGATTAGTTTGGGTTCAAAAGCCTGAATACCCAGTCTATGTAAAGTTGGGGCCCTATTCAACATAACAGGATGTTCTTTGATTTTTTCTTCGACGATATCCCAAACTCTTTCATCTTGGTTTTCAATCATTCTTTTCGCTGCTTTAATGTTAGAAGCAATATCTTTACTTACTAAACCATTGATAACATGCGGTTTAAACAATTCCAAAGCCATTTCTTTAGGAATACCACATTCATACATTTTTAAATTTGGTCCGACTACAATAACTGAACGACCAGAATAGTCAACTCTTTTACCTAGTAAGTTTTGTCTAAAACGTCCTTGTTTTCCTTTTAACATACTAGATAATGATTTCAAAGGTCTATTTCCCGGACCAGTTATATTTCTTCCTCTTCGACCATTGTCAAATAAAGCATCAACAGCTTCTTGAAGCATTCTTTTTTCATTTTGGATAATGATAGAAGGGGCTCCTAAATCCATTAGTTTTTTAAGACGGTTGTTTCGATTGATAACTCTTCTATATAAGTCATTTAAATCACTAGTGGCAAATCTTCCACCATCTAGTTGAATCATCGGTCTAAGTTCTGGTGGAATAACTGGTAAAGCCGTTAGAATCATCCATTCCGGACGGTTTTTAGATTCTTGGAAAGCACTCAATACATCAAGACGTTTAATTAAACGAACTCTTTTTTGACTAGAACTATCTTTAATTTCATCAATTTCTTTTTTGATTTCTTCGACTTCTTTATCGATATCAACTTGTTCTAGTAATTCTTTAATGGCTTCCGCTCCCATACCAACTCTAAATGAATTACCATATTTTTCATAATAAGCCCGATATTCTTTATCGGAAATAGTTTGTTTTTTTTCTAAAGGAGCTGCCCCGGGATCTAGTACGACATATGATACGAAGTATAATACTTCTTCCAAATCTCTTGGTGACATATCTAAGACTAGTCCCATTCTTGATGGAATTCCTTTAAAAAACCAAATGTGAGAAACAGGAGTAGCTAGTTCAATATGTCCCATTCTTTCCCGTCTAACTTTACTTCTAGTTACTTCTACTCCACATCTATCACAGACAATATGTTTATAACGTAGTCTTTTATATTTACCACAAGAACATTCATAATCTTTAGTTGGACCAAATATTTTTTCACAATATAGTCCATCACGTTCCGGTTTTAAAGTTCGGTAGTTAATGGTTTCGGCCTTTTTTACTTCACCTCGCGACCACGCTCTAATCACCTCTGGGGAAGCGATTCCTATTTTTATTCCTTCAAAATTATTAACATCCATCTTAATCTTCATCCCCTTCCAAGGCTTTTTCAATATCTTCTTCGGATGGTTCTAAATCATCTAAAGATGTTTCTTCAAATTCTTCTTGAACCTCTTCTTCGACTTCTTCTGGTTCTTCGACAATTTGACTGGCTTTTTCAAACTCATCTGTTGTTAAGAATGTATCATCATCTTGTTCTTCTAACTCTTTTAAAGTTACATATTCGCCGTCTTTATTTAAAACGGTAATATCAAGTCCTAATGCTTGGAATTCTTTAATTAAAACTCTAAATGATTCTGGTATACCACTATTTGGTATTGGAAGTCCTTTTACTAAGGCTTCATATACTCTAACCCGACCGACAACGTCATCGGATTTAATGGTTATCATTTCTTGTAAGATATGACTTGCTCCATAAGCTTCCAAAGCCCAAACTTCCATTTCTCCAAATCTTTGACCACCAAATTGAGCTTTACCACCAAGTGGTTGTTGGGTTACTAAACTGTATGGTCCTGTCGATCTAGCATGTAGTTTATCGTCAACCATATGGTGAAGTTTAATCATATACATAACTCCAACACTGATTCGGTGATCAAATGGTTCTCCGGTTCTACCATCATACAAAACCATCTTACCATCTTCATCTAAACCGGCTTCTTTTAAAGCATCGATAATTTCGTCTTTGGTTGCCCCATCAAAAACTGGGGTAGCCACATGGATATTTAATTTACTAGCCGCCATTCCTAAGTGCATTTCTAGGATTTGTCCTAAATTCATTCGTGATGGAACTCCTAGTGGGTTTAATAAAATGTCGACAGTTTCCCCATTTTCCATATATGGCATGTCTTCTTCTGGTAATACTAAAGATACAACTCCTTTATTACCATGACGTCCAGCCATTTTATCTCCAATGCTTATTTTTCTTTTTTGAGCAATATATACTCTGATTATTTTAGATACACCGGCTGGCAATTCATCACTATCTTCTTTGGTGAATATTTTAATGTCATGAACAATACCACCAGCCCCATGCGGTACTCTTAATGAAGTATCTCTTACTTCTCTAGTTTTTTCCCCAAATATCGCATGTAATAATTTTTCTTCACTAGTTAATTCGGCCATTCCTTTGGGCGTTACTTTACCTACTAAAATGTCTTCGTCTTTTACTTCGGTACCAATTCTAACAATACCGTTTTCATCAAGATTTCGTCTTGATTCTTCACTGATATTAGGAATATCTCTCGTAAATTCTTCTGGTCCTAGTTTGGTATCCCGACATTCTATTTCATAGTTTTCAATATGGATTGATGTATAAACATCATCTTTTACTAATCTTTCATTTAAAATGATAGCATCTTCATAGTTGTATCCGTTGAAGTTCATGAAGGCTACTTTGACATTACGCCCTAAAGCCATTTCTCCTTGTTCGGTACTTGGTCCATCCGCAATAACCATATCTTTAGTTACTTTATCACCCACGCGGACAATTGGAATTTGATGGTAACAAGTTCCGGCATTACTTCTTTCAAAACCATTTAAGTAGTAAGTATCCATACCACCTTTAGTTTTGACAATTATTTTTTTAGAATCGACATAGTCAACTACTCCGGATGATTTAGATATGACAACGGCTCCACTATCTTTAGCGGCAATGGCTTCAACACCAGTTCCCACTAATGGTGCTTCGCTTTTTAAAAGTGGGATGGCTTGTCTTTGCATGTTAGCCCCCATCAAGGCTCTTTTACCATCATCGTGTTCCAAAAATGGAATTCCTGCGGATGTAATCGATAGTAATTGTTGAGGCGATACATCCATGTAATCTACTTGTTTAGCTGATACTATTATGTTATCAGATTTATATCTAACTGGTACTCTTTCATCAGTTATGTTTCCATTTTCGTCAACTTTAACATTGGCAGTAGCGATATAGTAATCTAATTCTTCATCTGCTGTCATATAAGTTATTTCATCGCTTAATACCCCATCGTTAACTTTACGATATGGCGTCATTATAAATCCATATTCATTAACTTTAGCGTAACTAGCCAAAGATGTTATAAGTCCAATGTTTGGTCCTTCTGGTGTTTCGATTGGACAGATTCTTCCGTAATGGGATGGGTTGACGTCCCTAACTTCCATTCCGGCTCTATCTCTTGATAAACCACCAGGCCCTAAAGATGATAGTCTTCTTTTATTGGTAAGTTCGGCTACCGGATTGGTTTGATCCATGAATTGCGATAATTGACTACTTCCAAAGAATTCTTTCATAGCGGCCGTAAGTGGTCTTATATTGATTAAACTTTTTGGTGTTACTTCGGATTCTTCTTGGGTAGACATTCTATCTCTAATTACTCTTTCAATTCTCGAAACTCCAATTCTAAATTGGTTTTGTAATAGTTCTCCAACTTGTCTAACCCGCCGATTAGATAAGTGGTCAATTTCATCAAAATTACCAATACCTTCTAATAAGTTTAAATAATAACTAGTTGCCGCATAAATATCTGGTATAGTCATTCTTCTAATGTCTACTTTTGGATCATTACCGATAATTTTTACTATTTTATCCGGATTTTTCTTTGAATATACTTTGATAATTTGGACTTGATTATAAGTATCTAAGTCTTTATTGACTAAACAGTCCACCATATTGTAACCATCTAGTAAAATCGGTTTTAATTCGTTTAATACTTCTTTGGTTACAACGGTTCCTTCTTTGGCTATTATTTTACCTTTATGTTTGATAGTTTCCGCTAAAGTTGAACCTAATAATCTATCACAAACGTTTAGTTTTTTATTGAATTTGTAACGTCCTACTTTGGCTAAATCGTAACGGAATGAGTCAAAGAAATGAACAATCAATTGGTTTTTGGCACTATCCAAGGTTGATGGTTCACCTGGTCTTAGTTTAGAGTGAATATCGATTAGTGCTTCATCGGTATTTTTATTGGCATCTTTATTGATAGTGTTTTCTAAATATGTATCTTCCCCAAAAAGGTCATAAATATCGTTATCACTATTTAAGCCAATTGCTCTAAGTAAAGTTGTCAAAGGAACTTTTCTCGTTCGATCGATTCTGACATATAATACGTTTCTCGCATCGGTTTCATATTCTAACCAAGTTCCTCTTGATGGAATTATTTGGGATGTTATGACTGAGCGTCCATTTTTATCTATTTCTTCCGAAAAATAGGCACTAGGTGATCTAACAAGTTGGGATACGATAACTCTTTCCGCCCCATTGATGATAAAGGTTCCACCTTCAGTCATTACTGGCATATCTCCTAAGTAAATGTCTTGTTCTTTTACTTCACCAGTTTCATGGTTAAAAAGCCGCGCTTCTACTTTTAAAGGCGCTGCATAAGTAGCGTATCTTTCTTTACAACCTTTGATGGTATATCGTGGTTGTTCAAAAGAATAATCACCAAAGTCTAGTTCCATTTTACCAGTAAAACTAGTAACTGGAAAAATGTCTTGGAATACTTCTTTGATTCCATTTTGTATGAATTCATCATATGACTTTTTTTGTATTTCTAGTAAGTTTTCAAGTTCAATTGCATTTTTTGTTTTTGCATAATTTCTTCTGGTTCTGTGATCTCCAAATTTCTTAACTGTATAAGCCACTTTTTCACCCCTATATACTATATTTTTTAAAAGATCTTTATGCATGTAATGTACATGCCACCAATTTATAATTTTAACGTATTTTTGTAAAGATGTCAATGCTTATAGGTGTCGATTTTTCAAATTTAAACAAAAAACTAAAACAAGACCATAATTCCCATTTTAGTTTTCCTCTCTTTCTATATTTTTTAAAACATCAAAGCCCATACATTCGTATAGGCCAAACATTTTTATTTTAATTCGATAGTTGCACCGGCTTCTTCAAATTTAGCTTTTAATTCTTCTGCTTCTTCTTTAGTTGCTTTTTCTTTTACAACTCCACCATTATCTGCTAAGTCTTTGGCTTCTTTTAATCCTAATCCTGTAATGTCACGTACAATTTTGATGACTTGAATTTTGTTTGCTCCTGCACTTGTTAAGGTTACATCTACAGTAGAAGGTCCTTCTTCTTGAGCAGCTACTGGAGCAGCGGCTACTGCTACAGCTGATGGGTCAACTCCTAATTCTTCTTTCATTAAATCTACTACTTCTTTTACTTCTAATACAGTCATTTCTTTTACTGCATCAACGATTTCTTTTGCGCTTAATTTTGCCATATTATTCCTCCTTAATTATTTTCTTCTAAATTTTTACTATGTAAATCTAAGCAGATTGCCATGTTGCGAACATGTTCCATTAAACCGCTAGCAAACATTGTAAGTAATCCATCTTTTGATGGAATAGATGCTAGTTCTTTTAATGTTTCGATTGGTGTAATTTCACCATCGACAATACCCACTTTTAATTCTAATGCTTCGTGTTCTTTCGCAAAGTCAGATAAAACTTTGATTGGGGCTATAGCATCTTTCGAAAATGCGATAGCTTTAGGACCGTTCATATGGTCATCTAAATCAATGTTTAATTTGTCTAATGCTCTTTTTACTAAACTGTTTTTGTAAACTTTAAAGTAAGAGTCATTGCTTTTCAATGCTTTTCTTAAAGTGTCTGTTTCTCCTACTGTTAAACCACGGTATTCAAACCAAACAACGCTGGATGCATCTTTTATTTGTTCCGCAATTGTATCTACTTGTTTAGCCTTTTGTTCGATTATTTTTTGGTTTGCCATATTGCCTCCTTTTCATGTAAAAAGACCCTTGGTAAACAGTCGGGTCCTTAAAAAGTTAAGAACCTCGGTAGGTTTATTAAGCATTAGCCCCTACTGTCTACGGCCTTCCATGTGATAATTTTAACATGTTTTATTTTTTTTGTAAAGTCTATTTTTCAAATTGGCTTAAATCTAATTTAATACCAGGTCCCATCGTAGTTGATAAGGCAATGTTTAATACGTATTTTCCTTTTACTACTGATGGTTTTGATTTGTATATAAGGTTTACAAATGTATCTAAGTTTTCGATTAACTTTTGGCTATCGAATGATACTTTACCGATAATGGTATGAACGTTTCCATAACTGTCAGCCCGATATTCAACGCGTCCTTTTTTGATATCGTTGACCGCTTTTTTAGTATCGGTTGTAACAGTTCCGGTTTTAGGGTTTGGCATTAAACCTCTTGGTCCTAATACTTTCCCTAATTTTCCTAAGGCTGGCATCATGTCTGGTGTCGCAACGATTACATCGAAATCAAACCAATTTTCTTTTTGGATTTTATCGATTAAATCATTGTCTCCAACGTAATCAGCTTTAGCCTCAACAGCTTCTTTAGCGGCATCGCCTTTAGCAAGTACTAATACTTTTTTGTTTTTTCCAGTACCGTTTGGTAAAACTACAGCTCCTCTTAGTTGTTGATCAGCTTTTTTAGTATCTAGGTTTAGATGCATCGCAAGTTCTACTGATGCGTCAAATTTAGCGATATTAGTACTTTTGATTAGTTCGATAGCTTCTTCTTTAGTATAGGCTTTTTTCTTGTCTATTTTTTGTAACGCTTCTTGGTATTTTTTTCCTTTTTTCATTTTATTCCTCCTTATGTGGTTTTGCGGATTATCCTCCCACATAGGTAACTACCTATATGAAATTATTGTTCTACTTTAACGCCCATGTTCAAGGCTGTACCTTCAACGATTTTCATGGCTGATTCTACATCATAGGCATTTAAGTCTGGTAATTTTATTTCTGCAATTTCTCTTAATTGATCTTTGGTGATAGTTCCAACAGTTTCATTAGCTCCTTTGGTAGCTCCTTTTTTGATTTTGGCTACTTTTTTAATTAGGAATGCTGTTGGTGGGGTTTTTATTACTAAGTCAAAACTACGATCTTCATAAATGGTAATTTTTACTGGTAATATATCTCCCATTTTATCTCTAGTTGCATCATTATATTTAGTACAAAATTCCTGTAAGTTAATTCCGGTTGGACCTAATACTGTTCCAACTGGTGGTGCTGGTGTAGCTTTACCGGCAGGAATTTGTAGAGTAAGTTCTTTGGTTATTTCTTTTTTTGCCACGAAAAACACCTCCTATTTTTTATTTTCGTGTGTGGTCAAAATGATATCCGCCAGTCATATCTCCCACAAAAATCTATATTAAACTTTTAATATAGCCTAATAATCATATCACAATTTTTTTAGATTGTAAATATTTTTTGTTTTTTTGTCTTACTTTCATGTCCAATTTATTACATATTATTCTTAATTATTTAAATCAATTCCATCTATACTTGTTTCATAAAGCCAATTTTTTAATTCTTTATTATCTCCAGTTTCATAAAATTTAATTAGTTTTTGAACAAAATATCGAATAAGTTTGATATTATATAAATTTTTTCAAATCAATATTTCCAAATAATTATTTACAACTTCTTCTATGTTTAATTTTTTAGCATATTCTATAAGCTTTGGTAAATCTCTATCCTTTTTATTTTCTAAATACTCTTTTATAGCATATTTAACAGTTTCAACATCTTGATTTTGTTTATCTTTTAATAAATCACATATTGTTCTTTCAGCATTATAACAA